>JAYSLK010000342.1:0-9086 GCA_043725585.1 Actinomycetota bacterium | reverse complement strand
CCTCAACAGCCTGCTGTACGACTTCTCCGGCAGCAGCTACCACTACAACGCCGACTACTCGGTCGGCGGCGTGATCGCACAGATCGTCAGCCCGGCCTCGGTCACGATCTCGAAGGCGTTCGTACCGAAGGCGATCGCGCCCGGCGGCACCTCGACACTGACTCTCCGTCTCACCAATCCCACTGGCGACACGTTCACCGGCGTCAACTTCACCGACCCGCTGCCAGCGGGTGTGACCGTGGCCGGCACCCCGGCCACGAGCTACAGCGGGTGCGGTGCGGGCGCGTTCTCGCCGGCACCCGTCGCCGGTGCCACCTCTCTTGCGTTCGCCAACGGCACCCTGCTGCCCAACGGCATGTGCACCATCACGGTCCAGGTCACCGCGCCGGCAGGCGTCTACCCCAATACCACCGACCACCTGTTCATCAACACGTCGACAGACACCGGCAACATCGGACAGGACACCTTGACCGCGTCCAGCGCACCAGCCTGCATCGCCGGTCAGACACTCGCGGCGTGGACCGTCCCGACCGGCACCGTCGCCAACCCCCCCGACAACCTCGGCGGCCTGCCCACCACCAAGGCAGCGAACGTCGCCACTGCGTTGGCCGTCGCCAACGTGCCAGCAGACACCGCGATCACCGCCGCCAGCGGACACGCAGATACCACGTCCTGGCAGACCTGGGGCTACAAGAACGCCGGTCAGTACATTCAGTTTCAGGTGGACACGAGCGCCTACACCGGTGTGTCGATGAGGTTCTGGGTTGCGAACCCGGGCGGCGCCAACGGGCCTAACAACCTGGTTGCTTCGTACAGCACGGGCGGGGCGTTCACGACGCTGCCGACGAACCTCGTGCCGGGTACGGTATTCACCGAGGTCACCGTTGACTTGACGGGGCTGACCAGCACCACCGGTGTGACCACCTTCCGCCTGACCGGGACCGGCGCCAACAACGACAACAACGCCGCCAACCTCGACTACGACGACATCAGCTTCACCGGCTGCGGCGCGCCTGCACCAGCACCCACCATCGCCAAGTCGTTCTCGCCGAAACCAATCGTGCAGGGCGCCACGTCCACGCTCACGTTCACCATCGCCAACACTGCGCCAGGCAACCAGACGCTCACCGGCGTCACGTTCTCCGATGTCCTGCCCACGGGTCTGTCGATCCTCGACTCGACATCGACGAAGTGCACCGTTGGCACACTCACCACGACCGCCGCCACCCGCTCTATCACAC
The DNA here is from genome assembly GCA_043725585.1 of Actinomycetota bacterium. Classification (GTDB taxonomy): domain Bacteria; phylum Actinomycetota; class Acidimicrobiia; order Acidimicrobiales; family Ilumatobacteraceae; genus VFMC01. The sequence continues at coordinate 7,845 of JAYSLK010000342.1, read as the reverse complement.
TCACCGGCGGCACCATCGCCGCCGGGGCCACCTGCACGTTCAACGTCAACGTGACCGGCACTACCGCCGGGAACTACGACAACGTCACGGGCTTCATCGCGTCGACAGAGAGCGGCGTCTCCACCAACTACGCGACCGACTCGCTAATGGTGGTCGCGCCGCCGGCGATCGCGAAGTCGTTCTCCCCGTCCGCAATCATGACGGGCGCGAACAGCACATTGGCATTCGTGCTCACCAATCCGAACCAGCAAACGGCGCTCACCGGCCTGCAGTTCACCGACACCTTGCCCGCCGGTGTCACCGTCGCGAACACTGGTCCCACCGCGATCTGCGGTGGCTCGCTGACCACCACCTCGCCCGATGCGATCTCGTTCACCGGCGGCACGCTGGCCGCAGCAGCCACTTGCACGCTCAGCGTCGCGACCACCGGCGCGACCACCGGCACCAAGCTGAACACGACCAACGCAATCTCGTCCACAGAGGGCGGCGCCGGCAACAGTGCGCAGGCAACCCTGCTCGTGAACGACCCGTTCGTCGAGATCGACCTCAACAAGCAGGTCTCGGCCGACAACGCGAACTGGTTCAAGTTCGTCGGCGCGCCCGCCGGCGATCCCGTCTTCTATCGCTTCTCGATCTACAACGGTGGCCAGGTGCCCTTCACCGCCATCTCGGTCGACGACCCGACCCTCGCCGGCGGTCCGTCGGACCCTGCCACCTGCATCTTCACGACGCCGCTCGCCCCAGGCGCCACCACCTCCTGCGTCACTGGACCAATCGCTTCGGTGCTGGGACTGCACCCCAACACCGCAACCGCGTCCGGCACGTATGCGAGCGGCACTGCGTCGTCCGCGCCGTCCACCGCAACCTATGCAACGCCCGGTTTGAGCATCGACAAGAGCGCTGCGGAGTCCTACTTCAGCGCTGCCGGCGATGTCCTCCACTACAGCTACCTCGTCACGAACAGCGGGTTCACCCCGCTGCTCGGGCCGGTCACCGTCGCCGATGACAAGTCAGCCGACGAGACCTGCCCCGCCGTCACCACCGTTGGCGACCTCGACAACTACCTGGACGCCAGCGAGAGCATCGCGTGCACCGCCACCTACACGGTGCAACCCGGCGACGTATCCGGAGCGTCGGTCACCAACACCGCGAGCGCCACAGCCGACGGGGTCACATCACCCGACGATTCGGTCACCGTTCCTCTGCAGTCACCGTCGATCACTCTTGCCAAGTCTGCGTTGCCGACGGTCGTGTCCGCAGTCGGTCAGGTGGTGAGTTACAGCTTCCTGGTTACGAACACCGGCAACGTGACGCTCACCTCTGTCGGAGTCAGCGACCCGCTGGCAGGTCTGTCGGCGATCTCGTGCCCGGGCACCGTGCTCGCGCCTGCGGCTTCGATGACCTGCACTGCGACATACACCGTCACCCAGTCGAACCTGAACAACGGTTTGATCAGCAACACCGCCACGGGCTCGGGCACCCCGCCCTCGGGCCCGCCGGTCACCGACACCGACTCGGTGAACGTCACCGCCACGTCGACACCGCAACTCAACATCGTGAAGGCGACGAGTGCGACCTCCTACAACGCAGTGGGTCAGGTCCTCAACTTCACGCTCACGATCACGAACACGGGCGACGTCACACTGTCGAACGTGCTCGTCAGCGACGCCTCTGCGGCCGTAGGGGTGTGCACCCCGACAATGCCGACGACTATGGCACCCGGTGACCAGAGCGTGTGCAGCGCGGCCCATGCAGTCACCCAGAGCGACATCGATCACGGCAGCTACGACAACGTCGCCCTGGCTTCCGGCACTCCGCCGCGTGGCCAGCCGTTCACGGTCGCGAGCAACACAGTCACAGTGCCAGCGGCTCGAAACGCGGCAGTCGCGGTGGTCAAGGCGACGAACGTCACGAATTTCTCTTCGGTCGGTCAGCTGATCGCGTACACCATCACTGCGACGAACGTCGGCAACGTCACGATGACCGGTGTGACGATCAGCGACCCCAACGCGCAGATGGGCCTGTGTGCCCCGATCGCACCCGCACGGCTGGCGCCCGGCGAGTCGCTCACCTGTGCAGCCGTGCACACCGTGACCCAAGCCGACGTCAACGCCGGCAGGATCGTCAACACCGCCCGCGTCGACGGCGATATCGGGCAGATCCCGATCACCCTTGCGTCGAACACGGTCGTCCTCGTGAGCGCCACCCCGTTGCTGCCTGCGACCGGCAGCGACAGCTCTCTGCTGCTGACTTGGGCCAGCTGTTGCGTAGGCGTAGGCGGCGTGGCACTGCTGGCATCGATGCGCCGTCGCCGGGTCCGGAGCATTCCTTCGATCTGAGCACGGCCGGCAGTAACCGACCAAGATGGTCGGCTCCTCTAGCGATCCGCGGGTCTCATCGCAGACCGGCACGTCTCTCTGGTCCGGTTGCGGGTTTCTTCGATGTAGCGGTAGGGGCTTTGCGTCGCGTCGTGGACCCGTCATCTCAAGCGCGTCTCCGCGTCTGGACCTTGTCGAGCGATGTTCGGGCGCTGTCGGCGGATGTGGTCCTCGACGGACACCCGTGGGTGATCCCACCCGCGTGCAGATCCTGTACGCGCTCATCCAAGTCGGCGAACTGTGCGTGTGCGATCTTGCTGCAGTCGAAGATGCTCCGGAGACGTCGGTATCGTACGTGCTGCGAATGCTGCGAACCGCCGGAGTCGTGTGCAATCGCAAGAGCGGTCGCATGGTCTACTACTCCCTCAACGACGCACACGTCCGGCTGCTGCTCGATGTCTCCGCAGAGCACCTCCGCCACGAGCCGAACCGATGGTGAGGGCCACCCACACGCCGATGTTGGAACGCCGCGCCGTCCAGCTGGCGTGGGCGACCATCGCGTGGAACGTCGTCGAAGCAGTGATCGCAATCGCCGCCGGCGCGGCAGCAAACTCGATCGCACTCGTGGGGTTCGGTCTCGACTCGACCGTCGAAGTGATGTCGGCCGTGGTCATCGTGTGGCAGTTCCGAGGTCTGGCCGAAGAACGAGAACGCAAGGCGCTCAAGCTGATCGCGATCAGCTTCGTCGGCCTCGCCGCCTACGTGGCCGTGCAAGCGATCATCGATCTCGCCAGCAAGTCAGAACCCGAGTCGTCGCCGGTGGGCATCGGCCTGGCCATTGCCTCCCTCGCATTCATGCCCTTGCTGGCCCGCGCCAAGCGACGCGCTGGTCGCGCGATGGGGAGCGTGACTGTGGTCGCCGACAGTAACCAGACGAAGCTCTGCGCCTACCTGTCAGCGATCCTGCTCGGCGGTCTGGTGCTCAACGCGACGGTCAGCTGGTGGTGGGCCGATCCGATCGCCGGCCTGGCCATCGCTGCGCTGGCGGTCAACGAAGGTCGTGAAGCCTGGCGAGGAGAGACCTGCGACGACTGCCGCTGAGCGGAGCGGCGACCGTGCTCGTCGTCCCGTCAGGTGGTGGTTCGGTGGGCGAGGAAGGCGTAGCCGTACACCTCGAAGGAGCGGGCGTTCGCTTCGCCGTGGGCGCCACCGAAGGTGTCGACGGGTGTACCGATGGTGACCCCCTCGAACCCGGAGTCTTCGAGCATCTGTTGCCAGCCCGCACGGGGCAGCCCACCGGCAATTCAACCGGTCCACAGATCGACATCTCGCATTGCCTCGATGGGCACAGGGCGACCGTTGGCGATGTCGGCGAACTGCAACACTCCACCTGGGCGGAGCACGCGGAAGATCTCGGCGAACACCGCCTGCTTGTCGGCGCACAGGTTGATGACTCCATTGGAGATCACGACGTCGGCCCATCCGGTTTCGACCGGCATCGTTTCGGCTAGGCCCTCACGGAACTCCACGTGGCCGTACTGGAGATGCTCTGCTGTGGCTCTCGATTTGGCGAGCATCTCTGGCGTCATGTCGATCCCGATGACCCGGCCAGTAGGGCCCGTCTGGTTGGCGGCGATGAACGAGTCGAACCCCGCTCCCGATCCGACATCGACGACCCGCTCACCCGGAGCGACGCGCCGCAACGAGAACGGGTTGCCGACACCGGCAAAGGACTCGACGGCGCGGTCCGGCAAGGAGTCGACGACTGCGGGGTCGTAGCCGAGCAACGCGGTGAGCGGTCGCCCTGTGTGGAAGTGGAATGTGCCATGCGGATCCGTCGCCACTGCCCTGTACTTGTCGCGTACGTCGGTGCGCAGATTTTCGGGATCGACGGCGAAGCTCTCGGTCATCACTCACCTCCCGTGTTGACGCGAGGAACGGTATCTGGGGAGTATCGCACAGCACTCTCGAGCGCGGTGAGCGAGTGGATGAGCTCGGTGTGCGCGAGCTGCCGGGATCGGAGTGGACCACCGGGTGCGTCGCCAGAACGTGCGCGGATGGAGTTCGCAGGCGACGGTGACGAGGGCGCCGTTGGTGTGGTCGGCCACCAGCCAGGTCCACAGGGCGTAGGAAGGGGTGCGGTGATCGGATTTGGCCTAGTAGCTGAAGGTGGTTGCGCCATCGCCGATCCACTCCCACATCGGAACGGTTCCCTGGAGCTCTGCACCAAAGATGAGGGTTTCGTTGTCGAGTTTCTTGGCGTTGAAGCAGATCGGACACACGTAGTAGCGCCCACCAGCGGCCTCGTATCGCTTGACCAGATCGGCGAGGGGCGGGCACCCTTCGCAGGCCACCCCGATGGCGGTGCCGGAGATGACGAGGCGGACCGCTTCCTTGGTGAGGAACATCAGCGTCGGTCGGCCCGACTCGGCTGCGCCGACCGCTACGAGGTACGCGACCGTGACCTTCTCGGGATCTTCGAGACCCGTGGCAAGTGAGATGACTGCTTTGTTCGACATTGCTTCTCCTGCTCGACCGCAGACACTGCTGCGCTTGAAAGGCGAACGTACGCACAGCGCGGCGCCGCGTCGTCGGGCGTTCGCCCTACAACTCGAGAGTGCTCGACGAGTCGAGCAGGCCGTTCTGCATCGCGAACAGCGTTGCGGTCGACCGGGTCGATGCGCCGATCTTGACGTAGATGCGCTCGATGTGGGTGCCAGCCGTCTTGGGGGTGATCCCGAGCGTCTGGGCGACCTGCTTGTTCGACGCTCCTCGCGAGATCAGCGTCAGGACCTCGACCTCTCGGGGTGTGAGTCCAGCGGGCCCCGCCGCCCGTTTCGGCCGCTGCTGGCCGGCGGCGGCCAACACGGCGTCGACAGCGTCTCCTGCGAGGCGACCCGAGCGCACATCGTTGCGCAGCTCAGCGGCCGCAGCCTTTGGCGTCATTGCTGGGCGGTAGGTGCGCGGTTCGGTCATCGCCTGATATGCACAGGCGGCAGCGAGGATCCGTCCCGTGACGGGAATCGCAGAGCCGGACAGTCCCCGGTGGTAACCGGAACCGTCGAGACGTTCGTTGACGAGCGACGCCACTGCGCCGATGCGAGCCAACCCCGCTGGCCGAGCCAACGTCCGCTCGGTGTAATACGAGTGCATCCGCATCCGCTCGGATTCGGTGGAGGTGAGCGGACCGGGCTTGTCGAGAATTGTCGCCGGAACGCCATGCATGCCGACGTCGTGCACCAGCGCCGCACGTCGAAGGTTCACGACATCACCGTGTGGCAGGCCGCACGACTGGCCCGCACGTCCTGCGAGCAACGCAACGGCCCGTGAATGGCCCGTTCGTGACCGCGATCGCAGATCGGTGAAATCTGCGATGACTTCGAGCGCTGTGTCCAGACCGGACTCGGTAAGTGGTCGGTTGAGCCGTGGATCCTGACTGATCACGGTCGGCCAATCGGTGGTTTCGTCAAGGCCTTCGAAGAGGTCAGCACCGAGCGCGCAGAAGGCGTCCACGACCTCCGGGTCGAACTGTTTGCCCCGACGCGAGCGCGCCAACTCGACGGCGGCATCAATTCCACCGCGCTGGTAGGCGACCTCGACACAGTCGGCCAGGTGGAACAACCGCACGCAACGTGCGACCTCATCGCCGCCCACACCGTCAGGAACGCCACGGCCGTCCCACCGGGTGAACCACTGTCGCAGCGGCTTGCACACCTCGTCGCCGAGTCCGAGCCGCTCGGCCATGAGAGCGGTGCTCAGGCAGTGCGACATCAGGCCTCGTTCGATGGCCTTGCCGCCCGTCACGACGAGGGCGCCCGCCAGCCGCACTCGATGAAGCGCGGACGTTCCGGCGCCGATATGACCGAGCGCGAACTTGAACATCGGCAAGCCGGCTAGATCCACGTCGTAGCTGTCGCGCCGGAACGCGATGTCGTCGCCGAACCACGCGGCAACCTCCGGTGTGTCGGCCACGCATCCCACCCACGCCAGCATCGACACGTAATACAGCGCCGCTGCCGACTCGCGCTCGATGTCCAGGTGTTCGCCGAGCCGTGTTGCGATCGCCCACGACCGCAACACGTGCTCCATCGGCTGCCCCAACCCGAGATCGGTTGCCAGCGAGAACGCTGCAACGACCTCCGCCAGACCCAACCCGGAGTCGCGGTCACCCGCCGGCATCCCTCAGACCCTTCCGATCACTTCGGTCGCGCCGAGCAGCTGACACAATCGAACCGTACCGTCCCGATGCCCACGCCCGAACCCGTGACCTGCCCGGTGACCAGGCACACACGGTGGGACCCGGCACATCTCAAGCTTCGACGAGGAGCCGTTGCAGCGTCGGCTCGAGGGCGAGCCATGGGTGGCCGCGGTGGGCGTCGAGTTCGCCGGCGGCCCGCCAGCCGGCGAGGTCGGTGAGGATCCGGCTGCCCTGGAGGTCGCGGTACCAGTCGAAGGTGGCCGGGTCGATCGGGTGGGGGCCGATCTTGCGATAGGTGGTGATGAAGCGGCCGGCGATGCGGTGGGCTGCGGCGTTGATGATCAGCCGCAATGGTTTGGCGGCGTCGAGGGGTGGGTTGGCCAGGAGCATGTGGGTGAACGCGAGGTCGTACGCGGGGTGGGCGACCTGCCCGGCGGTCCAGTCGAGCACCGTCATCCGATCGTTGTCGATGAGGATGTTGAAGGGGTGGAGATCGCCGTGGCAGACCACTCGCAGCTTTGGATCGGGCCGGGACCCGGCGAGCCGCTGCAGCGCGCGTTGAAGCGATGCGTCGTCGAACTCGCGGGCTCGTGTCAGGTAGTGGTCGAGGAGACCGTCGACGCCGATGGCCCGGTCCGTCGCCTGTGCGAGTGCGGTTTCGATGGGTTCGGGGTCGAGTCGGTGAAGGTCGGCTGCGGCGCGGGCGAGCGTGTCGGGGAGCCGGGTCGCGAGACGGGGAAGCGCAGCGAGGGCGCGTAGGCCGCTGAGTCCACCCAAGAGTGGTGTCCCGTCCGCGTGGTCCATGACGCACCAGGCGCGCATGCCGGCCGATGGGGTAGAGCCCGAGGCGCGCACGGCTGGCGTGGGGTAGCCCTGTTCGGCGACGGATGCCTGGAGGATGGTTTCCCAGGCGGCGAGGTCGGCGTCGGGGGCGAGGCGGAGCACGATTCGGCTGGGCAGACCGCTGCGAGCGGTGAGGGTGAGGGTGAGGGTCCACATCTCGGCCCAGAAGCCTCCGCTCAAGCGCGCGGGTGGCCCGTCGAGTCGCAGGTCGGGGAGGTGAAAATGTCGACGCAGGTGCTCGAGGACCGTGTCGAGTTCGGGGGGATGGTTGACGGTCGGGATTCCATCGGTAATACTCACGGTCATGACCGTAACGGTAAATGCCGGCAATGTCTAGTGATCTGTCGAAGTCGTGGACGATCGACGAGCTGGCGGCGATGGTCGGGGTGCCGACGCGAACGGTGCGTGAGTACCGGACGCTCGGTCTGATTGAGCCGCCACGCAAGCAGGGACGGGTGGGCCGCTACGACGAGTCCCATCGCCAGC
>JAYSLK010000341.1:0-3143 GCA_043725585.1 Actinomycetota bacterium | reverse complement strand
GGCATCACACCCGGTGACACCGGCGTCGTGGTGAAGGTCGCTCTGCTCTACGTCGCCTCGGTGATCGTCGCGTCGATCGCGGGCGGATTCCGCGTGTCGTTCACGGGCCGACTGGGTGAGCGGTTGCTGTATCAGTTGCGGCTGCGCGTGTTCTCGCACCTGCAACGGCTGTCGCTCGATTTCTACACCGACGAACGGGCCGGCCGTCTGCTCACACGCATGACCAGCGACATCGAAGCATTGCAACAGCTGTTCCAAGACGGCCTGGTGAACCTCGCCGTGCAAGGCCTGACGGTGATCGTGGTGACGGTGATCCTGTTCTCGCTCGAGCCGATGCTCGCCCTCATCACCGTCGCCGTGGTGGTGCCGGCGCTCACGCTGACGACGCTGTGGTACCGCGCCGCGTCCGATCGCTCGTACAGAGCGGTTCGTGACCGCATCGCCGATGTCTTGGCCGATCTCAGCGAGACGCTCCAGGGTGTTCGCTTGGTGACGGCGTTCAATCGCCGACGCCACAACACCGTGGCGCACCGACGAATCGTGCGCACGTATCGCGACGCAAACGTCGTCACCGCGCAGCAGGGTGCCGTCTACAGCTCGGCGACCGATCTGTTCGGTGCGCTCGCGCAAGCCGTGATCGTCCTCGTCGGCGGCAGGATGGTGTTGCGCGGTGACGTGTCGATCGGCACTCTCGCCGCATTCGTGCTCTACCTCACCGCGTTCTTTGCCCCGATCCAACAGCTCGTGCAGCTGTACTCCACCTACCAGTCGGGTCAGGCCGCCGTCGGGAAGCTCCGTGAGCTGCTCGCGACAGAGCCATCGGTGCTCGAACTCCCGGACGCGCACGACCTTCCGCCGATCGAAGGCCGGGTCGAGTTGCGGGCGGTCGCCTTCGGATACCGACCCGATGTGCCGGTGCTGCACGACGTGACCGTGACCATCGAGCCAGGAGAGACCTTCGCCCTCGTCGGCACGACCGGGTCCGGCAAGTCGACGATTGCGAAGCTGGTCACGCGCTTCCACGATCCCACAGCAGGATCGGTGTCGATCGATGGTCACGATCTCCGCGGGGTCACGCTCATGTCCCTGCGCCGTCAGCTCGGCGTGGTCTCACAGGAGCCCTTCCTGTTCGCCGCATCGCTGCGGCACAACGTGGCGTTCGGGCGACCCGACTGCAGCGATGACGAGGTGAGGGCTGCCTGTGATGCCGTCGGGTTGGGAGACCTGATCGACCGCCTTCCTGCGGGGCTCGACACATTCGTCCACGAGCGAGGTGTCTCGTTGTCGAGCGGTGAACGACAGCTCCTCGCTCTTGCACGGGCGTTCCTCGCCCGTCCTCGTGTCCTCGTGCTCGACGAGGCCACCTCGAGCCTCGACCTCGAGAGCGAAACCGTGGTCGAGCGTGCTCTCGACGCTGTCTTGGAGGGTCGCACCGCGATCGTGATCGCGCATCGGCTGGCGACGGCGATGCGAGCCGATCGCATCGCCGTGGTCGAAGCCGGGCGCATCGTCGAACTGGGCTCGCCGGCGGAGCTGCGTGAACTCGGTGGCCGGTGGGCTGCGATGGAAGCCACCTGGCACCGGCACCCCGGCATGACCTGACGACCGGTTCGCGTCGCTCATCCGACCGCGCTCTGCGCGCAGACGGAGCATTTTGACGAAGGTCTGACGAAGTCTTCAGGGCGCGGCCCTGTAGCTCGGCGAGCCCATGCCGATACCCCTCTGACGTCCTTTCGCCGAAGGGGCCACCAGGTGATGTGCAGGGGAGAGCAGCCGTGCCGGTTCAAGCCGAGATCGAACATCTGTTGCGACGCACCGAGTTCGTGGCGCGCCCGGCCCGCGTGGCCGAGCTGATGGCGTTGCCGACGCTGGCTGACGCCGTGAACAACGTGCTCGACTTCACCCCGAACGGCAACCCACAGCTGCGCGCTGACCTCGTGACGCACAACAACAACGACTCCTTCACCCAGCGGGTCGCCGCCTACCACTGGTGGATCGACATGATGGCCACGCGGCCCCGGCCGCTGCAGGAGAAGATGACGTTGTTCTGGCACGGCCACTTCGTGAGCGAGTGGGATGTGGTGGGCCGCACCGATCTGATGATGGAGCAGAACCAGCTGTTCCGGAACATGGCCGTGGGTGACTTCAAGGCGCTCACCCACGCGATGGCGCTCCAGCCGGCGATGCTGATCTATCTCTCGAACGGCGTGAACGTGAAGGGTTCACCGAACCAGAACTTCGCCCGCGAGCTGCTCGAGTTGTTCACCATCGGCATCGGCAACTACCTCGAAGACGATGTGGCCGAGACGGCACGTGCATGGACCGGCCACAACTACAACGGCACGACGAGGGCGTACGAGTTCCGGACGAACAGCCACGACTTCGGCGACAAGACGATCTTCGGGGTTCGTCGCAACTGGAACGGGCCTGAGGTGATCGATGAGATCCTGCTCAACAACCCCGTCCTCCGATCGCTGGCAGCGAAGTTCATCGCCCGCAAGATGTGGGAGCACTTCGCGTACCTCGACCCGGCGCAGAGCATCGTCGACGACCTGGCACTGATCTTCGTCGCGAACAACCTCTCGGTGCTCGAGCTGGTGAGAGCACTGCTCAACCGTCCGGAGTTCTCCTCACCGAGCGCGACCCAAGGCCTGGTGCGAACGCCCACGGAGTGGGTGGTGGCATTGATGATGCAGACCGGGTTGTCGGCGACGACCATCAAGGTCTGGGACTACGCCGAGAGCATGGGTCAGCGGATCTTCGACCCGCCGAACGTCGCGGGGTGGAAGGCCAACGGCTACTGGATGACGACGAGCGCGTTGAGCGGCCGGGCCAACCTTGCCAAGAGGGTGGCGTCGCTGCTGCGGCTCAACGGTGGTTTCGACAACCTGATCACGATGTCGGTCGCCCAGTCCGTCGATCTGGTCGCGAACTACTTCGGGGTCGCGCTGTCGGCGATCACGCGCCAGTCGCTGATCGACGTCCACCAAGCCGAACGGATCGCCGCCAACGGCACCAACAGCAAGGCGATCACGAATCTGCTCGTGATGACGATGCTCACCGCCGAGATGAACGTGGCGAGCACCGCATGAGCATCACGACCGACATCACGACCGACATCAGAAGGGGCTGACCGTGCTCGA
>JAYSLK010000340.1:0-5703 GCA_043725585.1 Actinomycetota bacterium | reverse complement strand
CGACCGACTCCCACAGCCGTCGCTCCGCATCCCGGAACCGACCCTCGTTCACGCCCATCGCAGCCTCCTCAGGAACCAGCAACATGTCGCAACCGACGGCAGTCTGTCAGAACCGAACATCACACGTGCACGGCGCTGAGGGGGCTTGCCTTGAGGGCACTCCGGCATCACACTTGGCGAATGCGCCGGACGACCGTTGAGTGGATCGGCGGTGACGTCGGTGATGGCTTCGGTGGGGTGGCCGACGCGTTCAGATCGAACTTCCGCGATCGAGGCGAAGTCGGTGCCGCGGTCGCGGTGTACCACGACGGGCACAAGGTGGTCGACCTGTGGGGCGGGTCTCGGGATCCCGCTCGGGGACTTCGGTGGGAAGCGGACACGTTGGTGCCGGTGTTCTCGACAACGAAGGGGATGTCTGCAGCAGCGATGGCGGTCGCGCATTCGCGAGGTATGTTCCAACTCGACGAGCCGGTGGCGTCGTACTGGCCCGAGTTCGGCCAACACGGCAAGGAGCAGGTCACGGTGGGACAGCTCTTGGCCCACCAGGCCGGCTTGGCTGTGATCGATCAGCGTCTCGACCTGAAGATCATCGCCGATCCAGAAGCCCTCGGTGCTGTGCTCGCAGCGCAGCCACCGGCATGGCCACCGGGAACCGCTCACGGCTACCACGCCCAGACCCTGGGGTGGTACGAGAGTCAGCTGTTGCGGCGAGTCGACCCGGCAGGCCGGCCACTCGGGAGGTTCTTCGCGGACGAAGTCGCCGGGCCGCTCGACGCGCAGTTCTTCATCGGGCTGCCGCACGATGTGTCGATGGACCGCCTGGCGGTTTTCGCCGGCGGCGGTCGCGTGGCCGCCGCGTTGCACGCACATCAGATGCCCAAGCGCCTCTTGGCCGCGATGCTCAACCCGCGCAGCGCGACAGCGCGTGCCTTCATGAATCCGAAAGAGCTCGCGATGAACATAGCGAGCATCAATCGGCCAGACGTGCTTCGCTTGGAGTTCCCCTCGATGAACGGTGTCGGCGACGCGCGCTCCATCGCCAGGATCTATGGATCGCTGGCGGCAGGTGGGCTCGAGCTTGGCCTCACTCGCGCCACGCTCGACGAACTCGAAGCCGATGTGCCCGCCGGTTTCGACGTCATCTTTCGCCTGGACAGCGCTTTCGCGATGGGATTCATGAAGCCTTTCCCGATCCTTTCTTTCGGCTCGTCAGGTCGCTCCTACGGGCACACGGGTCTGGGCGGGTCGTTCGGTTTCGCCGACCCGGACGCCAAGATCGGCTACGCCTATGCAATGAATCGTGGCGGCTACTCGCTGCCGACGGATCCCCGCGAGACCGCACTCCGCAATGCGGTGTACGAGAGTCTGTGAGGACCGCGTCGCTGATCGTCAGACCGGATCGACGACGATCTCGGCATCTTGGATGTCCGATTCGTCCGCAGCGAGCGCACCCGGAGCCTCGGCTTCGAGGTAGATGCACTCGCCGGGGCAGTGCTGGGCGGCATCGATCGCGGCACGCTCGCCGCGGGACGGAACCACGACTCGCCGGCCCGGGTCGGTGAACACGACGTCGCCATCGTGCACGTAGCCGATGCCATCGTCGAGCACGACGAAGAGATCTGGGGAGCGGTCGACACACAGACCCGCGCCCGTGCAACAGTCCTGATCGATCCAGACGAGCATCAGCAACCTCCGATCACCACGATCAGTCTGATCGTCTCGTCGGGGCCGCGCAACGGTTCATCGCGGCGTGATCAGGGCTGCTCGCGCAGTCGGAACCGTTGTACTTTGCCGGTGGCAGTCTTCGGGAGCTCGGTGATGAAGACCACCGCACGCGGATACTTGTACGGCGCGATTGCCGCCTTCACATGCTCTTGCAGTCGACGTGCCGTGTCGTCGTCGTGCGGCACACCGTCGCGGAGCACCACGTACGCCTGCACGATCTGCCCGCGTGCCTCGTCGGGCACCCCGACCACGGCACACTCGACGACATCGGGGTGTGCCAGGAGCGCCGCCTCGACCTCGGGCCCAGCGATGTTGTAGCCCGACGAGACGATCATGTCGTCGCTGCGCGCCGCGAAGTGGAAGTAGCCCTGGTCGTCCTGCCAGAAGCTGTCGCCGGTGAGGTTCCAGCCGTCGCGCACATAGACGTGCTGGCGATCGCCTCCGAGGTAGCGGCACCCGGTCGGCCCCTGGACGGCGAGACGCCCGATGGTCCCCGTCGGCACATCCACCATCTCGGCATCGACCACCTTGGCCCGATATCCGGTCACGGGGCGGCCGGTGCACCCAGCGAAGGATTCCTCGAATCGATTGGTGATGAAGATGTGCAACATCTCGGTCGCTCCGATGCCGTCGAGCATCGGCGTGCCGGTCTTTGCCAGCCATGCCTCGTGCACAGGAGCCGGGAGCGTCTCACCCGCAGAGATCGCGGCTCGCAGCGACGACAGGTCAGCGCCTTCTTCCATGGCCGCCAACATCGCCCGGTACGCCGTTGGCGCCGTGAAGCAGATCGTTGCCCGGTACTGCTCGATGATCTCGATCAGGTTCGGAGGTGACGCGTTCTCGAGCAGCACCGCGGCCGCACCGAATCGCAACGGGAACACCGCGAGACCACCGAGGCCGAACGTGAACGCGAGCGGCGGGGAGCCCACGAAGACGTCGTCGGGCGTGACGTCGAGGACCTCTCTCGCGTAGCCATCGGCGATGATCAGCAGGTCTCGATGGAAGTGCATCGTGGCCTTCGCATCGCCAGTCGTGCCAGAAGTGAACCCCAGCAGCGCCACGTCGTCACGGCCGGTGGCAGCGGCGGAGAATCGCACCGGCTTGTGGAGGGCGACTCGGTCCAGTTCGGCGTCGTGGTTGGCCGTTCCGTCGAAGCCGACGACCTTCTGGAGATACTGGCTCTCTTTGGCGCACGCCACCATCTCGTCCATCAGCCGCGTGTCGCACAGGGCCAGGGTGATCATCGCCTTGTCGACGATCTTGCCCAGTTCGCTGGCACGGAGCATGGGCATCGTGTTCACCACGACGGCACCCGCCTTGGTTGCGGCGAGCCAACACGCGACCATGGCGGGGTTGTTGGCCGAACGAATGAGGACACGGTTGCCGGGCTGGATGCCGTAGTCGTCGCCGAGGGCGTGAGCCAAGCGGTTGGACCAGTCGGTGAGCTCTTTGTAGGTGCGCCGCCGACCATTGCCGATCAGCGCGGTGTGATCGCCGAACCCGCGCTCGACCATGCGATCGGTGAGCTCGACAGCGGCGTTCAGATGCTCGGGATACTCGAACCCGTCGAGCAACAACTCCGGCCAGGACTCAGCAGGAGGGAGGTGATCGCGTGCGAACGTGTCGACGTGGCCGCTCGGACCGAGAGGTTGGTTCACGGCACAACCGCCGTTGCCTCGATCTCGACCTTGGCGCGGGCTTCCATCAACGCAACGACCTGCACCATCGCCATTGCCGGGTAGTGCGTGCCGATCACATCTCGATAGGCCGCACCGAGGTCTCTCAGCCGGGCCAGGTACTCGTCGCGGTCGGTGATGTACCACGTGAGCCGGACCAGGTGTTCGGGCGCGGCGCCGCCCTCGGCGAGAACGTCGACGATGTTCTGCAGGCATTGCCGCGCTTGGGCGACGAAGTCGTCGCTGACGAACTGCTGCTGACCGTCCCAGCCGACGGTACCGCCGAGGTACAGGGTCCGGCCGGTGGCGGCGACGCCATTGGCGTACCCCCGGGCCGGCTTCCAGCCGGCGGGATCGAGGATCGTGTGTGGTGACTCGGACACGCGTGTCTCCTTCATGTGCTTGCGGCGGCGCTCAGTCGCCTTCGAACACGGGCTTCTGCTTCGCCACGAACGCCTTGTATGCCCGTTCGAAGTCGGTGGTCTGCATGCAGATGGCCTGCGCCTGGGCCTCGGCCTCGATGGCCTGTTCCAGTCCCATGTTCCACTCCTGGTTCAGCTGGGTCTTGGTGATGCCGTGTGCGAACGTCGGTCCCGCGGCCAGGCGGACTGCCAGCTCTCGCGCTCGGGCGTCCAGCTCGTCGGCAGGGTGAAGGGCATTGAAGAATCCCCACCGTTCACCCTCGGCGGCGGTCATCGTGCGACCCGTGTACAACAGCTCGGCGGCACGTCCCTGGCCGATGAGCCGCGGCAGGATCGCGCAGGCGCCCATGTCGCATCCCGCCAAACCGACCCTGGTGAACAAGAACGCCGTGGAGGCCTGAGGGGTGGCGAGTCGTAGATCACTGACCATCGCGACGATCGCCCCGGCACCTACGCACACACCATCCACCGCGGCGATGATCGGCTTGCCGCACCCGATCATCGCCTTGACCATGTCGCCCGTCATGCGAGTGAACTGCAAGAGCTGCTTCATCTCCATCTGGACGAGCGGCCCGATGATCTCGTGCACGTCGCCCCCGGAGCAGAAGTTGCCGCCGTTCGATGCGAACACAACCACATCGATGTCATCGGCGTAGGCGAGGGCGCGGAACGTGTCGCGGAGCTCGGCGTAGCTCTCGAAGGTCAGCGGGTTCTTGCGGTCAGGGCGGTTCAGTCGAATGGTGGCGATGCGGTCGTTCGTCTCCCACAAGAAGTGCTGCGGCTCGAGATCGGCCATCGATGTCATGAGGTGCCCTTCCTTGGGGTGACGTGCTGCATGAGCACCTCGAGCGCGGCCAGATCGTCCATGCTCACGCCACCGAACAACTCGTCGACGCGCGCTTCATGGCCACTCGCGAGCTGGTCGAAGTGCTGCCGTCCAGCCGCCGTGAGAGCGACGCGGACGATGCGCCCGTCGTCCGCATCGGCAGTGCGAACGACGAACCCGTCTGTCTCGAGCCGATCCACGATGGTGGTGGTGTTGCCGTTGGACACGAGTAGTTGGCGCGACAGGGCGGTCATGGTCAGCGGAGTGCCCGTGCGCCGCAGAGCCGCCAGCACATCGAAACGCGGCAGCGTGGTGCCGTGTTCGATGCGAAGGAACTCGCGCAGCTCGGCCTCGGCGGTGCGGGTCACGCGCAAGAGGCGGATCCACAGCCTGAGCCGTTGCTTCGAGAGCGAGTCGGTCATCGGCCCCCGCCGTTGATCTCGATCGCCTGACCGTTCACCTGATCGCTCCCGGGGCCGCACAGTTGGAGCGCGGCGAACACCACCTCGTCGAGTTCCACGAGGCGGGCCTCGGGATGCTCGGCGGCGAGGACGCGGATCGCTTCGTCGCGGGTGCGGCCGGTCTTGTCGACGATGTTCGCAATGGTTCGTTCGGTCATCTCCGTCGCCAGGTAGCCCGGGCACAGGGCGTTCGCGGTGACGCCGGTGCCGGCCAGTTCCTCCGCGAGCGATCGGGTGAGACCGACGGCACCGTGCTTCGACGCCGCGTATGCGGTGACGTACGCGTACCCCCGCAAGCCGGTGGTGGAAGCGATGGTGATCAGCCGCCCCCAATCGCTGCCACGCAGCTGTCGGCTCGCTTCGCGCAACGTGAGAAAGACACCGGTGAGGTTCACGTCGACAAGGTGCTGCCAGAGCTCGAGGCTGGTCCGGGTGATGGGGGCGCTCTCGGCGGCTCCAGCGTTGGCCACGACGATGTCGAACGGGCCCGCCGTCGTGAACAGCCGCTCGACGTCGTCCTCGTCGGTCACGTCGGCGACGACCGCAACGATCCCCGGGATCGAAGACGCCAGATCGTCGAGTGGCTGCCGGCG
>JAYSLK010000339.1:0-6156 GCA_043725585.1 Actinomycetota bacterium | reverse complement strand
GGTGCGACGAGCGGGTCGAGCTGATCGGTGTGGTGCTGCCACAGGTCGGGGTCGATCCCGACGAACATGTCGACCACCTCGAAGCGGATGTACGTGCCGATGTAGTCGCGCAGGTGCACATCTGCATCGATCAGGTGGGTACCCGCGGCGGTGGCGAAGCGGTGAGCGGTTCGTTCACAGATCGCGCGCACCTCCGGCTCGACGATCGCGAAGCCCAGGTCGAGCGACCAGCCGATGCGCAACGTGGTGGTGTTCCGCTGGTCGGCCGACGAGACGGCATCGAGGTAGCTGAGGCCAGGTGCAGGAAGGCTCGTGCGGTCGAGCGGATGGTGCCCGGCGGTCACGTCGAGCAGCAGCGCCGTATCGGCCACGGTGGTCGCGAGTGCGAAGTTCACGGCGTTCTGGGCCTGGTGGGTGACGCCGAAGGTGGGCACACGGCCATAGGAGGGCTTCAACCCCGGCAAGCCGGTGAACCCAGCCGGCGTGCGGATCGATCCGCCGCCGTCGCTGGCCGTGCAGAACGGCACGAGCCCGCCCGCGACCGAGGCGCTCGAGCCGCCGCTCGATCCTCCCGGTGTGCGCGCCGTGCTCCACGGGTTGCGGGTGACCCCCAGAGCGGGACTGGCGGTGTACGCCCAGGCGCCGAACTCGGGCGCCGCCGTCTTGCCGATGGGGATCGCTCCCGCGGCGCGCAACCGTGCGACGTGCAGATCGTCGGTCTGCACCGGCGGTCGACCCTGGAACCAGCGTGAACCGCGTGTGGTGGGCATTCCTGCGCAGTCCTCGAGGTCCTTCACGCCGAAGGGTACGCCGGCCAGCGGGCCCAGTTCGTCGCTGCGCCCGTTCGCCACCGCATCGTCCACCGCCGCGGCCGCGGCCCGCGACGACTCAGGATCGAGGTGCACCCACGCGTTCAGGGCCGGGTTCGCACGATCGATGCGCGCAAAGCAGTCCTCGAGCAACTCGCGAGCCCCGAGTTCTCCTGCTCTGATCCGCCGCGCCGCCTCGATCACCGTGAACATGCCGCGACCGTACCCCCACCTCCGGCGGTGTCCCGTGAGCGAGACGCGCACGTGGTGCGGTGTTCTCGAGTGGTATCTCGCCGCGCGCCCCCAACGGTGTGTCGCCGAAGTGCGTCGGTGGCCAAGAGGATCCGCCCACCAGCGGCCTCGGCGGCTGGCCTGAGGCGACTACCCTCCGTAGCTGACGCTCGTCCACAAGGTTTCCACCGCCGCTGCTCGTATGGGCTCCACCCGAGCGGTAGGCGCCGAGCGCCCGGGCGCCGCACTCTGGCTGGACTGTGCGGATCGGTGGCGCGGCGAAAGCGGGTGACTACGTCGTTCGGAGAGTGATCCGAGGCCGCACGTGCGCCGCGAGCGTGCGCAGATCATGGGGGTCGCTCGTGATGACGACGGCGCTGGTGCGCGCAGCGGTGAGGACGAGATGGGCGTCGACAATGTCGGCGGTCGATGACTTCGCGAGCAGGGCTCCGACGGCGTGAGCGTCGGCTGGCGCGAGTGCGACGATGTTGCATCCCTTGAGAAGGCGTCGCAGCTGGACCTGACGGGGGGAACGGCTCGCCTGAGCGACAACCGGAGCGGTCGTGACGGGAACCAGCCCAGCCTCGAGCCGAGCGCGGTGGTCGGCCCAGACGTTGCGGTCATTGCGGTCCGCAGCGATGAGCACGCCGCTGTCATAGACGGTGCTCACGCCGATCGCTTCCGTGGGGCGGCGAGCTCCTGCGCCACGCGTTGACGCGCGGCCAACATCTCGTCGGCAGTGAATGACCCGTTCGCGCGTTCCCACTCGGCGACGGCCGCGAGCCCGTCGCGGACAACGAGGGCCCGTCGGGCGGCTTCTGTCATCCACGCTGACACGCTGATGCCCTCTTGGTCTGCGGCGTCGACGATGCGCTCATGCACGTCCGGGTCGACGGTGATGGCGAGCTTTGGGGACGGGTTGCCACGGGGCATATCGTAAAGTCTACGACCAGAGTAGGATACATGCGACACCTCCCTGGACGCTCAGATCACGCCACGTACACAGAGTTCCTGACAGTCCTCGCGTCGAGGATGCGGTGGCTGGTGGAGATTTCCCGCGGGAAGTGGGTCGGGTGTTCGCTGATGGATGTCGCACCCTTTGGTCATGATCGGGTGATGGATCTGTGTGATGTTGCGACCGAACAGTTGGAGGCTGAGCTTGTTGCTCATGCGGCGTGGGAGGGTCGGGGTCTGGCCCGGTTCTTGGACGTGTTGGTCGAGTACGACCGGCGACAGGCGTGGGGGTCGTGGGGGTGTGTGTCGGTGCAGCACTGGTTGTCGTGGAAGTGCGGGCTCGCGACGGTCGCGGCGTCGGAACGGTTGCGGGTCGCGAAGGCGGTTCAGGGGTTGCCGTTGGTGAAGCAGGCGTTCTGGGATGGTCATCTGTCGTATTCGAAGGTGCGTGAACTCACCCGTGTCGTCACGCGGGAGACCGAGCAGCGCTGGTGCGAGGTTGCCCGGCACCTGACTGCCGGGCAGTTGGCGAAGCTCGTCGCCGCGGGTCGTCGCGCGACCCGTCAGGAAGATGCCGGCCAGATCGGGGGGCGCAGCTTCCGCTGGTGCACTGATGATGACGGTGGCATCACGATCACGGTCCGCCTGCCCGCCGACACAGGAGCGGTGGCGGTGGCTGCGGTTCGTGCGGCGGCGAAGATCGAGCGTGGGGTGAAGCTCGCCCAGATCCAGGCGGATGTGTTCGTCGAGCTGCTGTTGGGGCGTTGCGAGGTGTCGGTCGACGTGATCGCACATGTCTCCGGTGACGGTCATGCGATCTTGGACAACGGCAATCCGATCTCGACCGAGCTCGCCGAGTGTCTTGCCTGCGATGGCGCGATCACCACGGTGGTCGACACACCGGAGGGCACGATCGAACGCGATCGGCATCCGGCCCCGAACCGGCGGCAGCGACGGTTCCTCCAACGACGGCATCCGACCTGTCAGTTCCCCGGCTGTCACCATGCCGGCAAGTTCGACGCACACCACGTGATCGAGCGGGCCAAGGGCGGCAGGACCAAGCTGAACAACCTGGTCCGGTTGTGTTGGCTGCATCACCGCATGGTTCATCTCCATGGATTGATCCTCACGTTGCATCGAGATCGCACGCTGACGGTGACCACCGCCGATGGTCGTGCGATCGATCGGCCGATCCCGATCACCGACTTCACCGTCGACGCACCCGAGGATCCGAATCGTCTGGCCGGCTGGTCCGGCCAACAGATGGACCTCGCGTACGTGGTGGCCACCGTGCTCGGCGGCTGAACGAGTCACCGTTTCCCGCGGGAAACCGCTACGACGCCATCGATCCTCCGACACCGACACCGACACCGATCACCCGCACATCCGGCGGTAGGGGCAGTGCGCAGAAGGGATGATCTGCGCTCGTCGTCGCCTTGCGATACACCGGCATTGAGCGTTCCCCTGGACGTCGGGCGCGATGTGTAGCGCCCAGCGCCACAAAGCGCGCCCGACGTCCAGGCGGCGCGCTGAACTGCCGCTCGGTTCTCTCTGGCTCCGACTCAACGGGCCTTCGGGGGTTCGATTCGCGAGTACCGTTTCTGGCGTGGTCGCCCAGGTGCTAGCCGACATCGACGACGCCGTTGCTCGTACCGATGGGCTGAACACAGTCGTACCGGTGACGATTGGGTTGTTCGTGATCGGATGGGCCGTCGTGGTGTGGGTGCGGGCGCGGCGGCACAGCCGCGATGGGCGCGAGGCTCGAACTGGCGTGAACTTGTCGAGCGCGTCGAGGTAGCTCGGTTGGTCGTAGTCCCACCGACCGGCTTCTCCGTCGGCGACGACCTGCTCGGCGATCCGTCGTGCACCTTCATTGTCGAGAGCGCCCATCAGAGCCAGCCGAGCTTGGTCAACGCCCACGCCGCAGCCCAAAGGCCGCGTTGCTGGACAGGCCACACCCGAGCTCGGCCAACTCGTGCAACGCGCCTCTGATGATGCGTCGCCGCGCCGCAGCGACTTGCGCTGAGCCTCGATAGTGGCCAGCTGCGCATCGGCGTCGGCGCGTTCGTCCGGCGGTGGTCCTGCTGCGCCTCCGCTCCGATGCCAAGTCTCGAGGAATTCCTAGATCGTCTCGCAGCCACGCAGCGAGCCGTTCCCCTGGCGGGGACTCCTTGGCGCGGTCGCCAATAGTTCCTCCTGGGTGGACCTTGGGACGAGTAGCACACTCGTGCGACCCGGCAGTCGCTCCGTTCATCGCGGGGAATCGGCAACGTCGCCAATCTTGCGACGCACGTGCTGCGGGTGCGGCTCACGGATGGGTGGTGGCGCGGTGGAACTTGCTCATCAGGTGGGGGCCGGCGACGACCTGGGGGTGCAGGGGCGTCTCGCCCGGGGCGACACACGTCGCGATCACCTCGATGCGAGCATCGACGTTGGCGTTGTGGAAGAAGGCCATGCTCTGGCGGCGCGACGGCCCGGCATCGGGCTCGGGTGTCACCACGCGGTGCAGGGTCGATCGCCATCGATCGTTCGTCCATCGCTGCATCAGGTCGCCGAGGTTCACCACGAATGCGTCGGGCATGGCAGGCACCGCCGTCCACCGATTCGTGGACGGGTCGAGCACCTCCAACCCGCCTGGCGCGTCGTCTTGTCGCAGCACGGTGAGCGTGCCGTAGTCGGTGTGTGGGCCGGCGCGCAGTTGGCCGGGCACCGGAGCGCGGCCGGCGAGGTCGGGGTAGTCGAGAGCGCGCAGCGCCCCTGGTGCGCGATCGACGAACGGTTCGAAGAAGTCAGCCGACAGCGACAGCGATGTGGCGATCAGCGACAGCAGTCGGCGCGCGAGAGCATCCATTGCATCGAAGTAGGCGCGCAGTGCGGGTTCGAGCGTGGGCAGAGCGGGCGGCCACGGTGTGTCTCCGAATGCCCACGCCGCCACCGGGACCTGCCGATCGAGCACCGCGTCGGGTCGCGGTCCCACGTTGAACGTCTGCTTCAGGTCGGCGAGACCGGTGTCGGCGCCGAGCGAACGCTCGAGCGACTCGAACTCGAACGGCAGGTATCCGTACGCGTCGGCAGCGGTGCGCTGCGCAGCCGCCAATCGTTCAGGCAGCGGGAGGTCGAAGAATCGGCGGGCCTGGCTCCAGGCACGGTCGATCACGTCGGGATCGACGCCGTGGCCGATGACCTGGAAGAAGCCGACCGACTCGCCGGCGCGAGCGATCTCGTCCGCGGCCGCCGCCGAGCGGAGATCGACCGTGGGCACCGGCATCAGCGCGGTCGGCCCGTCGGGCGCGGTTTGTCGACGCGCGGCCGGCGCGGCCCGCGAGGTGCGTCACGAGGTGTGTCTCGGGGCGACTCGCCCGGAGCATCCCGGGGATCCCTACGTGACTCGTTGTGCGAACCGCTGCGCCCGGCCAGCCGCTCCGGGTCGCGAGGGGCGTCGCGAGGGGCGTCGCGAGGTGTGTCGCGAGGTGTGTCGCGGGGTGTGTCGCGCGGCGGCCGCTTCGCGGTTGCGGCGAACGGCGGCACCGCCGCGGCGCGCGATCGGCGCGGCCGGGAGTAGAACGCCTTCAGGTAGGCGCCTTCGGGGAAGCCGATCGGATGGTCGAGCGCGTGTTCGGACCTGCGTTCCTCATCGAGCTCGTAGCCCGCGTGAGCAGCGCCTGCGTGCACGGCGCGCAGGAAGTCGGCCATCGGCACCCTCGCCGAACACGATGCAGACACCAGCAGGCCGCCGATCTCGACCAGGGGTGCCGACAGCTCGGCCAGGCGCTCGTAGGCCTTGATCGCGCTCGACACCGACAATGCATTGCGGGCGAACGACGGCGGATCGACCACCACGATGTCGAACCGCTTCCGCTCGGCGATCAGTCGCTCGAGGACGGCGAACGCTTCGCCGACGATGGTCTCGTGGCGGCAGGCGGCGACGAGAGGGCGATCCATGTTGAGCTGCATGTTGCGTTCGGCGCCGGCGATGGCGTGCGGACTGGAGTCGACGCTGAGCACCGATCGGGCGCCGCCGGCCGCGGCGTGGACGGAGAAACCGCCGGTGCACGAGAACAGGTCGAGCACCCGGGCCCCTGATGCGCGGGATCCGACCTCGGCGCGGTTGTCGCGCTGGTCGAGGAAGGAGCCGGTCTTCTGCCCGTGGACGACGTCGGCT
>JAYSLK010000338.1:0-6517 GCA_043725585.1 Actinomycetota bacterium | reverse complement strand
GATCCGCGACGATGCCGAGGCCTTGCAGTTGTTCCGCGACGCGGGTGCCACGGTCGACGGCATCACCGTCCACTTCGAACCTGGGCACGTGAGAGCGCTCTGCGCCACGGCGCCGCGGGAGTTCACCCAACTCGCCCGCAATCCCGAGAAGTCCGTGCAGATCGGCGGCGACAACGTCGTCCTCGCGCCGACGTATGGATCGCCATTCGTGCGTGATCTCGCAGGCGGTCGCCGGTACGCGACCATCGAGGACTTCCAGAACTTCGTGAAGCTGACCTACGCGACGCCGTGGCTACACCACTCCGGCGGCACCGTGTGCGAGCCCACCGACGTGCCGGTGAACAAACGGCATCTCGACATGGTGTACAGCCACCTGCGCTACAGCGACAAGGGCTTCATGGGTTCGGTCACGGCGCCGGAGCGCGCCGCCGACTCCATCGAGATGGCCCGCATCGCGTTCGGTGCCGACGTCGTCGACCAGAACTGCGTGATCCTCGGCAACGTCAACGTCAACTCCCCGCTGGTGTGGGATGCCACCATGACGGGCGCACTGAAGACATACGCTCGGGCGAACCAGGCTCCCGTGGTGGTGCCGTTCATCCTCGGCGGAGCGATGGGCCCGGTCACGACCGCGGGTGCCGTCGCTCAGGCACACGTCGAGACGCTGGTCGGGGTGGCCCTCGGGCAGCTCGTACGCCCCGGCTCCCCCGTCATCTACGGGAACTTCCTGTCGTCGATGGCCCTGCGCAGCGGCAGCCCCACCTTCGGTACCCCCGAGCCCGCGCTCGGCTCGCTCATCGTCGGCCAATTGGCCCGACGGGTCGGCCTGCCCCTGCGGTGCTCGGGCGCGTTCACCTCCTCGAAGGTGCCCGATGGTCAGGCGATGCAGGAATCCGCAGTGTCGATGATGGCAGCGCTGCTGTGCGGAGCGAACTTCATCCTCCACTCGGCCGGGTGGCTCGAAGGTGGCCTCGCGATGGGCTACGAGAAGTTCATGATGGACCTCGACCTGTGCGGTGCGGCCCACACCTACCTGAAGGGCGTCGATCTCACCGACGACCAGTTCGCCCTCGACGGCTTCGCCGAGGTGGGGCCAGGCAAGCACTTCTTCGGCTCGCAGCACACGCTTCGCCACTACGAGACCGCGTTCTACGATCCGTCGCTCAGTGACAACTCGAGCTTCGAGCAATGGCGCGACGCCGGCTCGCACGACACCGAGTTCCGTGCCTCGCAGATGTGCCGTGACGTCCTGTCGAGCTACGAGGCGCCGCCGATCGACGATGCCGTCGACGAGGCCCTGCAGGAGTTCGTCTCTCGTCGCAAGGCCTCGATGCCGGACCAGTGGTACTGAGAACTTGGAGACGGCATCGTGAGCGACGATCCGCTGCTGCAACCGCTGCAGTTGAAGCACCTCACCCTGCGCAACCGGGTGATGTCGACCTCGCACGAGCCGGCGTACTCCGAGGACGGGATGCCGAAGGATCGTTACCGGGCGTACCACGTGCAGAAGGCGAAGGGCGGCCTTGCGCTCACCATGACAGCCGGGACAGCGGTGGTCTCGCCCGACAGTCCGCCGGCGTTCGGAAACCTGCACGCCTACAGCGACGACATCGTGCCGTGGATCCGCATGATGACCGACGAGATCCACGAGCACGGCGCGGCGGCGATGATCCAGATCAGCCACCTGGGTCGTCGCACCGGATGGGGTCAGGACGACTGGCTGCCGGTCATCGCGCCGTCGGCGATCCGCGAGCCAGCGCACCGCTCGCATCCGAAGCCGGCAGAGGAATGGGACATCGAACGAATCGTCGGCCACTACGCCGACGCCGCCGAGCGGATGCAAGCGGGTGGCATGGACGGCGTCGAGATCGAGGCCTACGGGCACCTCCTCGATCAGTTCTGGTCACCTTCGACCAACCGCCGCACCGACGCGTATGGCGGCTCGTTCGAGAACCGGATGCGCTTTCCCATGGCAGTGCTCCACGCCATCCGTCGGCGCGTCGGACCGGACTTCGTCGTCTCGATCCGGATGGCGGTCGACGAACGCCTCGACGACGGCATCGATGCCGAGACCGGCCTCACCATCGTCCGCCGCCTGGCGACCGAAGGTCTGATCGATGTCGTCAACGTCATCCGCGGCAACATCGTCAACGACGCCGTGCTGACCGAGGTGATCCCGATCCACGGCATGGCCTCGGCGCCGCACCTCGACTTCGCCGGCATGGTGCGCTCCGAGACCGGCATCGCCGTGTTCCACGCGGCGAAGATCGACGACGTGGCGACGGCGCGGCACGCCGTGCGCGAGGGCAAGGTCGACATGGTGGGCATGACCCGCGCTCACATGGCCGACCCCTACATCGTCCGCAAGATCCAAGCCGGCATGGAGCACACGATCCGTCCGTGCGTCGGTGCGACGTACTGCCTGGATCGCATCTACCAGGCCGGCGAGGCGCTCTGCATCCACAACGCCGCCACAGGTCGCGAGCTCACGATGCCGCACGAGATCGAGCCGGCATCGGTGTCGCGGCGGGTCGTCGTGGTCGGGGCCGGCCCGGCAGGTCTGGAGGCAGCTCGTGTGTGTGCGGAACGAGGTCATGTGGTCACCGTGTTCGAAGCGATGCCATGGGCAGGTGGCCAGATCAGGCTGGCCGCACGCAATCCACGTCGCAGAGACCTCCTCGGGATCGTCGAGTGGCGAGTGGCCGAGCTCGAGCGGCTCGGTGTGACGGTGCACTACGACACGTACGCCGACGCATCGTCGGTCGATGCTGTCTCGCCCGACGTCGTGATCGTCGCCACGGGCGGCCTTCCTCAGCATCCCGAGCTGGAGGATGGCGACGATCTGGTGGTCGAGGCGTGGGACGTGGTGGGAGGCGATGCCCGCCTGAGCGGTGATGTGCTCCTGTACGACGACGATGGGACCCACTCGGCGATGACCACCGCGGAGATCATCGCCCGGTCGGGTGCGAACCTCGAAGTCGTCACGCCCGAGCGGACCATGGGGATCGACGTCGGCGGGATGAACCTCGTGCCGTATGCCCGCGCGTTCAACGAGACCGAGACGCGGGTGTCGCTGAACCAGCGCGTGCGGTCGGTACGAAGGGCAGACGGGCGGTTGCGGGTCGAGATCGGCAGCGACCACACCGCGCACCGGGTGACGAGAGTCGTGGATGCCGTCGTGGTCGATCACGGGGTTCTGGCCAACGACGAGCTGTACCACGAGCTGGTGCCCACATCGACCAATGGCGGGGAGATCGATCACGAGGCGCTGCTCGATGGTCGGTCGCAGACCGTGATCCGCAACGCCGACGGCCGCTACCGACTCTTCCGGGTCGGCGACGCCGTCGCCGGGCGAAACATCCACGCGGCCATCTACGACGCGCTTCGACTCTGCAAGGATCTCTGAACCGATGACCGACAGCGCTGACTTCAGTGCCGGCGCTGGAGTCGACGGGAGAACTGCACAGGGGTCGAGGTCGATGATGGACAGCTCGGGCGCACGGCTCGGCACACGAGAAACGTTCGCGAACGCTCGGCTGCGCCGCCTCCTGCTCGCCTATGCCGGCGCTGCGGTCTCGGAGTGGACCGTGTGGCTGGCCGTGCTCGTGTTCGTCCAGGAACAGAGCGGGAGCGCTGCGGCAGGATGGATGGCGCTCGCACTGCTGGTGCCTCTCGTCGTCGCCGCGCCGTTCGCAGCGCGAGCCTTCGCCGGGCCGCGACCCGAACGCGTGTTGGGCCTGGTGTTCCTCGGGCAGTTCGTTGCATTGACGAGCGCCGCAGTGCTCGCCGTCACCGGTGCCCCGCTCGCGCTGCTGGCCATACCGGCATCCGTGGCGATCGGTGGGGTCTCGTTCGTGAGGCCAGGACAAGCGGTGCTTGCTCCCGGCATCGTCCGCACTGCGCGCGAGCTCACGACAGCGAACCTCTTCGTTGGGTACATCGACAGCGGGTGCGTGCTCGCCGGCCCGATCATCGCGACCGCGTGCCTCGCCGTCGGTGGTGTCGGAGCCGCGCTCGGCATGTGTGCGCTGTTCGCTGCCGGGGGGATCGTGGCCGCGCGCAGCATGTGGGCCGATCAGATGCGTGCGAACGAACGAGTCGACGCCGAGGCCCTCGAGCCCGAGATCTCCGCGAGCCAGACAACCTGGACGAGCCAGACCGGCCGGAGGAACCAGACCGCCCCCGACCAGATCCCGGTGAACCCGCTCGTCCATGAGGAGGATGCGCGGCTGTCGATGTGGCGGGTGATCAAAGCGTTGCGCGGGCGCGACCACGTCGTGGTGCTGCTGGTGGTGCTCAGCATGCAGCACCTGCTGATGGGTGTGATGGGTCTCATGTTCGTGGTGCTCGCGGTCGACGAGCTCGGCATGGGGGCTTCGGGCGCTGGTGCGCTCAACGTTGCGTTCGGTGTGGGTGCGCTCGCCAGCGGGTTGGCGGCGACGTTGCTGGCCGGGCGCGGTCGGCTCGCGCCGATGGTGGCGGCATCGCTTGCGGCGATGGCCGTCGCGACGATGGTGCTCGGTCTGGTCGTCAACGTGCCGGTTGCGCTGGTGGCGCTCGCCGTCGCCGGGTGCGGGCGAAGCCTGCTCGACGTGACGGCAAGGATGTTGTTGCAACGATCGGTGCCGCCGCACTACCTGTCGTCCACCTTTGCGATCATCGAGGTGATCACGAGCGTGGGTCTGGCGATCGGCACGCTGTACTCGAAGATGGTCGTCTCCACCATCGGAGCGCCGGCTGGTCTGGTGATCTTCGGTGCATTCCTCGTGCTCACGTTGATGGCGACGACGACCAAGATGTGGCAGGCCGACCGATCGGCGGACGTGCCCATCGTGGCCGTCGCTCTCCTGCACACGATGCCGGCGTTCGCTCCGCTGCACCCGATGGCGCTCGAGGCAGTGGCACGCTCCAGCGTGGAACGGGTCTTCGAACCAGGTGCCGTGCTGATGCAGCAGGGCGACCAGGGGGACTGCTACCACGCGATCGCGGGCGGCAGCGCCGAGGTGTCCGTCGACGGCCGCCACGTGCGATCGGTCGGTCGAGGTGACGGCGTGGGCGAGGTGGCGCTGCTGTGCGATGGTCGGCGCACCGCCACGGTCACTGCGATCGATCGGACCCAGACCTTGGAGATCCACCGCGACTTGTTCTTGCTGGCCGTCACCGGAAACGAGGCGTCGATGCGCGCCGTGCGCCGCAAGGTCGACCGGCTCGATTTGTAGCGGGCCGGGGGTCCGCCGGACACCGGCCGGCACAACTCGAGCGCGTTCCATATCGTGGGATGGTTCCGCCTGATGGAACACTGCGCTATTCTCGGCGCGACTGTTCCCTCGATGGAGAGGGAACGCCATGTCTCTCAGGGGGTCATCGTGTCCTTTCCATCCGATCTGGAGATCGCTCGCGCCGGCAAGCTGGCGCCGCTGACCGACATCGCAGCGCAGATGGGCATCGGTCCGCACCTGCTCGAAGCACACGGCGACGAGCTCGCGAAGATCCGTCTCGAGGCGATCGACGAGTTGAGCGATCGGCCCAGGGCGAAGTACGTGGTGGTCACCGCCATCACACCGACACCCCTCGGTGAAGGCAAGACGACCACCACGGTCGGCCTCGGCCAGGCGATGAAGCACATCGGCAAGAAGGCGGTCATCAGCCTGCGCCAGCCCAGCATGGGCCCGACGTTCGGCATCAAGGGCGGGGCCGCTGGCGGCGGGTACAGCCAGGTCATACCGATGGAATTGCTGAACCTGCACCTCACGGGTGACTTCCACGCCGTCACCGCAGCGCACAACCTGCTGTCGGCGATGGTGGACAACCACCTGCACCAGGGCAACGAGCTCGGCCTCGACATCCACAACATCACGTGGCGCAGGGTTCTCGACGTGAACGACCGTGCCCTACGCAACATCATCGTCGGCCTCGGAACCAAGATGGACGGCGTCACCCGGCAGACCGGCTTCGACATCACGGCGGCGTCGGAAGTGATGGCGATCCTCGCGCTCGCGACCTCGGTCGAGGACATGCGCGCTCGCCTCGGCCGGATCGTGGTCGGCTACACGCCGGCCGGCGAGCCCGTGACGGCCGAGCAGCTGAAGGGCGCCGGGTCGATGGCGGTGATCATGAAAGAGGCGCTCAAGCCGAACCTGCTGCAGACCCTCGAGAACACCCCGGTGATCGTGCACGCCGGCCCGTTCGGGAACATCGCCCATGGCAACAGCTCGATCGTGGGTGACCTGATCGGCATCCGCGGTGGCGACTACCTGATCACCGAAGCCGGCTTCGGAGCCGACATGGGTGCGGAACGCTTCTTCAACATCAAGTGCCGCAACTCGGGCATGGTGCCCGATGCCGCTGTGCTCGTCGCGACCGTGCGGGCGCTCAAGGCGCACAGCGGCAAGTTCAAGATCGTGGCCGGAAAGGCGCTCCCGCCCGAGCTGCTGGCCGAGAACCCCGACGACGTGCGGGCCGGAGCAGCCAACCTGATCAAGCAGATCGAGAACGTGAAGGTGCACGGCGTGTCACC
>JAYSLK010000337.1:0-2077 GCA_043725585.1 Actinomycetota bacterium | reverse complement strand
CAAGTACGGTGCCCCGCCGCACGGTGGGTTCGGTCTGGGCATCGATCGCCTGGTGGCGATCCTGGCCGGCGAGGAGAACATCCGCGAGGTGATCGCCTTCCCCAAGACCCAGAGCGGCATGGACCCGATGACCAATGCCCCCACCCCCGTCGACGGCAAACAGCTCGACGATCTCGGCATCCGCGTCCTGCCTCCCAAAGCCTGACGCGCCCCAGCGTTCCCCCGAACCACACCGCGTTTGGTCACTTCCGCGTCACACCGACGCGTTCGTGCACAAACGCACCAAAGCGGATCGCGCGTTTGTTCGCGTACGCGTCGACGTGACGCGACGGTGCACAGACCCGGCATCCAAGGGAGGTCGCTATGGAGCGATTCCGATGGGCGGAACGACACGACGGGCTCATCACCGGCCGCGTGATGAGTGCTGACGGCAGAGCCAGAGGTGCAGTGCAGCACGACCGGCGAGCTGGCCGTGTGCGCACGGTGCGACGAGGCGTCGTTGCGGTGAATGGTGCGCCACCGACGTGGCGGCAGGCGGTTCGAGCGGTGCTGCTGTCCGCAGGGCCAGCGGTGGCGGTGTCTCATCTCACGGGGCTGCGACTGCTCGGCGGTCGGCGGATCGCCACCGAGTGGATCGAGGTGATCTCGCCGATGGCCCGCCAGGTTCGCCTCGACGGCGTGAGGTCTCATCGGAGTGGGATCATCGAGGCTGGAGACATCGTCATGGTCGAGGGCATGCGCGGCACCTCTTCGCTCCGCACCGTCATCGATCTCAGTGGGGTGCTGCCGTGGAAGCAGCTCGGTGAGGTGGTCGACGACTTCGTGCGCAGGAAGCTGCTCGATCTCGAAGCCCTTCGTTCGAGGGTGAATCGTCTGCGGCCCGCGCCCGGTCGGAAGGTGAAGGTGCTGCGTGTCGTGCTTGCGTCACGCATTCCTGGCTATGACCCGGGTGAGAGCCAGCTCGAGGCCCGGATCATGGTGGTGCTGATCGACAGCGGGTTGCCGTTGCCCGAGCAGCAGCATCGGGTGGAACTCGCGCCGCAGCGGTATCGGCTCGACTTCGCGTGGCCTGATCGGAAGCTGTACCTGGAGGGCAACGGGTTCGGGTGGCACTCGTTGTCGTCCGATCTCGATCGAGATGCTCGCCGGCAGAACGAACTCGTCCTCGACGGATGGTGCCCCATCGAGATCACGTGGAGGATGAGTGACGACGAGATTCGTCGTCATCTCATCAGATTCCTGCGTTTCCGCCCCGCGTCAACATGACCCATGGTTTGCGTTTGGTCGCGTACGCGTCGATGCGACGCGAAAGTGACCAAACGCGTCGGGGGCCGTGCGGCGTTTGGTCGCTGACGCGTCTGGGCGACGCGAAAGTGACCAAACGCGCTGCGTTGGGGGGTACGGTTCAACGCATGGCGGGGCAGCACTTTCGGGCGGGGGTGGTCATCGTGGTGCGGCACCCGGACGGCAAGCAGGTGCTGGCGTTCGAGCGCAGCGACGCGCCCGACAGCTGGCAACTGCCCCAGGGCGGGCTCGACACCGGTGAGGAACCGATCGAGGGTGCATGGCGTGAGCTGGTCGAGGAGACCGGGCTGGGCGAGGCGCACGTGATCGCGCGTGCCGAGTACCCTGAGTGGGTTGCGTACGAATGGCCGGCCGATGTGATGCGAGAGCACGGCAAGGATGGCAAACGTCGAGGCCAGGTGCAGAAGTGGTTCCGCTTCGATGCGTTGCATGCCGACATCGAGCCGACCCCGGACGGCAGCGAGTTCGTCGCGTGGCGATGGGTCGAGCCCGACTGGTTGATCGCGCACGTGCTCGACTGGCGCCGACCGGCCTACGAACGAGTGCTGCGCAGTCTGTAGTCAGGGCTCCGGCAGGTACAGCACGATGCGCTGACCGCGGGCATGGAGCTCACCGAGCCGGTCGAATGCCGCTCGCTCGGCTCGACCGTCGACGATGAATCACACGCAGCGAGTGGGGCGAGTTCGTTGTCGAGGAGAGAGCTCCGGTCGCCGATGCCCGCAGCCGAGAGCAATGCGCCCAGCGCCACCATCAGGGAGTCGGCCTCGGCCCG
>JAYSLK010000336.1:0-5657 GCA_043725585.1 Actinomycetota bacterium | reverse complement strand
CCGGTCTCTTCTTCGATCGCGGCGCGGCTGCAGTACGCGTCGAGACATCCCTGGCCACCGCACGCGCACTCTCGCCCGTCGGGTTCCACCACCATGTGGCCGATACCGCCGGCGTTGCCCGATCTGCCCTGGAGGAGCCGTCCACGGCTGATGATGCCGCCGCTCACGCCCGTGGCGACCACGACACCGATGAAGTCCGGAACTCCCTGTCCCGCCCCCCGCCATGCTTCGCCTGATGCGAGCGCCTTCGCCTCGGTGTCGACCACGGTGGGCAGGCCGGTGGCCTGCTCGATCTGGTCGCGCAACGTGAACGCCCGCCAGGTGGGGATGTACAGCGGCGACACGACACCGTCGGGCTTCATCGGTCCTCCGCAGCCGACGCCGCAGGCCGCCGGCGGCGTGGGCGACGCGGCCACCACGCGACCGACCAGGCGGGCCAGCGCGTGCCACACCTCGCGGGCCGGCGTCGGCACTCGGTCGCGAATGAGGACGACGCCGTTCTCGTCGACGATCCCCGCGGTCAACTTGGTGCCGCCGATGTCGATGGCGAGGTACAGCTCGGACACGCGGCGACAGTACATCCGCGTCGGCCTCGCGGCCCGGCTCTCCGCCTGCCTCGCCCGCCCTCACCCGCCCTCGCCCGCCCTCACATGACAATCCCCATGTCGACCGAATCGAGTCCGACCGAGGGGACACCGACCTGTTGACGGTCTACGCTCCCGGCCATGACGGCTCTGTTCGATCTGCCTCCTGGCAGTCCCCCGGGTGTGCCCCCAGTCGCCCCTCGGAAGACCTTTGCAGCGTTGTTCGAGGCGATCACCTCCAACGTCGCTTCCGTGGTGCACGGGAAGCGTGAGGCCATCGATCTCGCCGTGATGTGCTTGTTGGCCGAAGGCCACCTCCTGATCGAGGACGTGCCGGGCGTGGGAAAGACCAGCCTGGCCAAGGCACTGGCCGGGTCGGTCGATTGTTCGTGGAAGCGCGTGCAGTTCACACCCGACCTGCTCCCGACCGACCTCGTCGGCGTCAGCGTGTTGCAGCGAGCAACGGAGTCTTTCGTGTTCCAGCCAGGTCCGCTGTTCGCCAACATCGTGTTGGCCGACGAGATCAACCGGGCCTCTCCGAAGACGCAGTCAGCGCTGCTCGAGGCGATGGAGGAACGACAGGTGTCGGCCGAGGGACGCACATACGCCCTGCCGGCCCCGTTCATGGTCGCCGCCACACAGAACCCGATCGATCAAGAGGGCACGTACCGCCTTCCCGAGAGCCAGCTCGACCGCTTCCTGATGCGCTTGTCGCTCGGGTACCCGGCACGAGCGGCCGAGCTGAGCATCCTCGACACCCAGGGGGCCGCCAACGCGCTCACGATGTTGCGACCCGTGGTGTCGTCCGCAGAGGTGCTGCAGATGTCGGAGGTCGTGCGCAGCGTGCACCTGGCCGACCCCCTGAAGGCCTATCTCGTCGACATCGCGGAGGCGAGCCGCGCCCATCAGGGACTCACGCTGGGTCTGTCGCCCCGAGCAACCCTGCAGCTCGCTCGAGCCACGCGATCGAAGGCCGCGGCCAGCGGTCGCGACTTCGCAACACCCGACGACGTGAAGACCGTCGGCATGGCCGTCCTCGCCCACCGGGTCGTCGTTCGCCCCGACGCCTCGTCGCGAGGCCTCACGGCGGAGCATGCGATCCACGAGATCCTCGACACCGTGTCGGTGCCGACCGGCCGCTGACGGACCACCAGTGCTCACTCGCAGCGGCTGGGGGGCGATCGCCCTCGCAGTCGTGTCGTTCCTGATCGGAAGGGTGTTCGGCATCCTCGAACTGTTCGTGCTCGGCGTCGGGATCCTGGCTGCGCTTGCCGTCGCCGCGTTCACGATGCTCCAACGTCCTCCGCGGTTGGCCGTGCGCCGACTGGTCGAGCCATCGACCGTGCAGGCCGGAGATCATGCTCGTGTCGACGTGCAGATCGGGAACGCCGGCATGCGCCGCAGCCCGGTGCTGCAGCTCTGGGAGCCCGTAGGGAGCGCTGGTGGAGCGACGATGAACCTCGCACCGCTTCGCCCGCGCGAACGTTCGACCGCGGCCTACCGGCTGCCCACGACGACCCGAGGCGTCGTCCGAATCGGCCCGATGCGAGCCCGTCGACGCGATGTGCTCGGTCTTGCATCACGCACCTTCATCCTGCCCGGAGCGAGCGAACTGCTGGTGATGCCGCGACACTCCCCCGTTCGATTCAACCTCGGGGGCGCGTCGGGCCGGCTCGGCGACCACCTCCGGATGCGCGCCTACGGCCAATCGGGCAGCGAGTTCCACTCGCTGCGCGAGTACGTGATCGGCGACGACCTCCGTCGGATCAGCTGGAAGGCGTCCGCTCGATCGAGCGAGGTGATCGTCAAGGAGACCGCGATCGAGGGCGTGAAGCGATGCACGGTAGTGCTCGACCTCGCCACCACCATGGACGACGACGGGTTCGAGCGCGCCGTGTCAGCCGCGGCGAGCCTCGTCACCGGCGCGGTGCTCACCGGACTGAACACACGATTGGTGGCACTCGACACCGACCTACGCGGCCACGACGTCGCCGCGGTGGCCCTGCGCTGGCTGGCGGTGGTGCAGCGCGGCGAGAGCGGTCAACTGCCGTCGCTGAAGGCCGGCGAGGGCATGGGCATCGTCCTCGTCGTGACGGGCACGACGGCAGACGGGTGCGTGGCCGAGGTACGGGCGTCGCTCGGACCCGACGATGTGTTGGTGGTGGTCGCGTGCCAGTCGGTGGGAGGTCACCGCGACAAGTTCATCGTCGATGCCACCTCGGACGCTGCCTTTGCCGATTCGTGGACCCAGCTCACCGGAGCGATGGGCAGCGGCCAGCAGTTGCCCGCTGCATACAGGACGCCTGCGTGAACACCGTTGCCAGGCCTTCGTCTCCGGCATCGCGGGCAGCCGGGTCGACGGCCGGGTCGACGGCCGGGCGCGCCCGACGCGCCCGACCCAGCGACATCGACCACATGGTGGCCAGCTTCGCTGTCACGTTGCTGAGCGCCATGACGGCTGTGTCGATGTGCCGGGTCTTCGCCGATTGGCAGTTCCTCGACACGCTGCTCATCATGGTGATCGGTGTGCATGCTGCCGGCATCGTGCTGCGCATCGCACGGGTACCCGGATGGTTGGCCATGCCAGTGGTGCTGCTCATCGTGTTCGAACTGCTCGCGCTGTTGTTCTACCGCCAGACGACGACCGCGCTGTTCCCGACGGGCGACACTCTCCGGCTGATGCGTGTCGACATGCGGCTGGTGTGGAGTCAGTTCCCCACCGCGGTTGCGCCGGTTCCCAGCGAAGGGTCGTTCCTGCTCGCCGCCGCGCTCGGCCTCGGGCTGGTGTCGATGTTGTCGGACGCCTTCGCGTTCCGCGCCTTCGGCCGCGCCGAAGCGGTGGTGCCCGGCGGCGTGCTGTTCATCTTCACCGCAGCCCTCGGCACCGACCGACTGCGCATCCAGGTGGCTGCCGCATGGTTCGCCTCGGCCCTGGTGGTCGTCGCCGTGTTGCGCGCGCTCCACGGCGGCGGGTCGGAGTCATGGCTCGGCCGTCGCCGCCGAGCGGTGGGCGCAGCGCTGCCGGCCACGGCGATGTGCGCGATGGTGGCGGCCCTGGGCGCAGCCGTGATCGGGCCGCTGCTGCCCGGCGCCGACGCCGAACCCCTGCTCGAGACCCGGCAGACGCAGAGCGACGTCACCGAGGTGCTCAGTCCGCTCGTCGACATCCGATCACGATTGGTGAACCGCAAGAACACCGAGATGTTCACGGTCAGCTCATCTGCAGGGCGATACTGGCGCAGCACGGGTCTCACCGTCTTCGACGGCACCACCTGGAAGTTGCCCGAGCGTTCGCTCGATCCGGCCGATGGTCAGCTCAACGACCCTGGCCCCAACGCCCAGATCGTGCAGCAACAGGTCACGATCAGCCGCCTCGGCGGTGAGCTGGTACCCGCCGCGTTCACGCCGATCGAGGTGGCCCAGAACGACCTGTTGTGGTTGCCCGAGACCGACACGATCCTGCTCGACGACGGCGACAAGCTGAGCGAGGGGCAGGTGTACAACATCAGCTCCAACGTCGCCGTGCCATCGCCTGATCTGCTTCGTTCGACGAGTGCGACGGGGATCAGCGACGACTTCACCGCGCTGCCATCGGGTGTGCCCGACGATGCGATCCAGCTGGCCCGGCAGATCACCGAAGGGCAGCCGACCGACTACGACAAGGCCTTGGCCTTGCAGAGCTTCTTCCGCAACGAGTTCGAGTACAGCCTCGATGTGCAGCGCGGTCACAGCGACGATGCCATCTCGGCCTTCCTGCGCGTACGGATCGGCTATTGCGAGCAGTTCGCCGGCACCTTCGCCGTGATGGCCCGAGCCGTGGGGCTGCCGGCGCGCGTCGCCGTCGGTTTCACGCAAGGTGAGCTGCGCGCAGACGGCAAGTACCACGTCCTCGGCAAGAACGCTCACGCCTGGCCGGAGGTGTGGTTCGCCGGCGTCGGTTGGGTGCTCTTCGAACCCACGCCCGGCCGTGGTGCGCCGGGGAGCGAAGCGATCACCGGGGTCGCACCGGAGCAGGACAGCACGCCGGTGGAACCGGGCAACGGCGAGGCCAACGTCCCGGCACCCAGCACCTCTGCACCGCGTGTCACGCCGACCACCGAACGCGATCCACTGGCTCAGCCCCGACCCACAGGCACCACGGTGCCGGCGGCAGCGGGACCGAGCAGGGGCGGGGGCGGCGGGACCGCCGGCTGGGTCTTCACGGCTCTGATCGCCATCGGGGCGTGGGCGATCGCCATGCCATGGCTCATGCGCCGATTCATCCGCACCGGGGTCACCCCGACCGAACGAGTCATCACGGCGTGGCACGGCACGGTCGGCGCCCTGCAGATGGCAGGCGCCCCACCGCCGGGTGGTTCGACGCCGGTGGAGTACGCAGTCAAGGTCGAACGAGAGCTCGCCGTCGATCAACGTTCGCTGATGGAGTTGGCGCGCTTCGTCACCAGGGCGATCTACTCGCCTGCCGGGGTGGGAGAGCCGGCCGCCCTCCGGGCTGCGGTGCTGCGCACACACCTCGACCAGACCGCTCGCGAGCTGATGCCGTGGTATCGGAGGGTGTGGGCCCGGCTCGACCCGCGACTGGTGCGCCTCCGCCTGGTCGGTGGGCGGCGGTACGCTCCCGCCAGCCGCCGGTAGACGGCGACCGGGGCCACTCCGGGCGGGAATCAGCCGTCGGTGTTGCGGCGGGCGTTGGCGGCGTTGCGGCGCAGGTTGTTGACTCGCTGCATGGCCTCGTCACCCACGGTTCGCAGGTGCCGCTCGGCAACCGTAACCGAACCGACAGCGAGCAAGAACGCGCCGAAGGCCAGGTACGGACTGACGCTCAGCAGCAACACGCACACGGCAACGGCCGCGATGCCACCGGCGATCGCCAGGACCAGCGATCGCTGGGACGGTGCTCTGACCGGTGACAGGTCGCGCGCGAAGTTCGGATCTCGGTGGAGCTGTTCTTCGATCTCTCGAAGGATGCGCTGTTCATTTTCCGAAAGCGGCATGTCGTCTCCTCGTGGGAACCGGTCCTCACCGGCCGCTGCTTGGCAATTCTTTCATGTTCGACGATCGGTCACAACGCGG
>JAYSLK010000335.1:0-6957 GCA_043725585.1 Actinomycetota bacterium | reverse complement strand
CGATGACGCCGCCGATGACGCCGCCGATGAGTTGTCCGATGCCGAGCGCGACGAGCGCCGCACCGACGGCCCAGACACTGCCGGCGACTGCCCGAAGGTCGTCGTGCTGGCGACCGTCGAGGTAGGCGACGATGAGCAGCACTGCGAAGAGCACGATGCCGTACTTGGCGTACGAAGTGAAGATTCCGTGGGCCCAGCCGGTTCGGTTGGCGAGGCGGTTGATGCAGCGGAAGAAGCTGTTGTCCATTCAGGTGTCCTGTTCAGGGGTCGGTGCTCCTGTTGCGGGTGCGAGGCGTTCGAGGATCCGGCGTTCTGCGGGCCATGCGTCAATGAGTGCTTGGGGTGGGATTCGGCGGGCGGCGTAGCGCAGTGCGAGGGCGACGACGACGATGTCGTCGAGCGGGCCGATCACGGGCAGGAACTCAGGGATGAGGTCGATGGGTGACAACACCCAGAGCCCGGCGAACGCGACGACGAACTTGACCCGCTTCGGCACTCGCGGGTCCTTGCGGAGACGTCGTGCGGTGGTGACGCACGCTGGAAGGACCGTTGCGAGGTCCTTGGCCAGCCCCGGCGGGAGTCTGCGGGCGAGCACGATCATCACGATCCACGACACGGCCACGAGCACGACAGAGGTGATCAACCAGCGAACGATCATCCGTCATGCTCTTCAGGGTCGAGCAGGATGAGCGAGAAGGTGGTGGGCTGCGGGCGGGTGAGGATGAGTCGTCCTCCTTCGGCTTCGGCGATCGAGCGGGCGAGCGCGAGTCCGATGCCGTTGCGCTCGCCGTGGCCGCGTTCGAAGATCCGTTCGCGATCGACAAGGGTGCCCAGTGCGCCGTCGTCGCTGACGTCGATCGCGCCGCCGCCAGCGATGCGCCGCAGCGTGATAGCGATCGCACCGTTGCCGTGGTGGAGGGCATTGTCGATGAGGACGTCGAGGATCTGTTCGATCGAGGCGCTCGAGCCGCGGGCGGTCACGGGCTCGGCCGCAGCGGTCGTCATGGTCCGGCCGAGTGTCGCAACCCGAGGTCGCCATCGTTGCACCGCCTCCGCTGCTGCGGTGTCGAGTCGGACGGTGGACGTGGCGGGGATGGCGTCGCGGGCGAACGCGAGCAGGTGATCGACGGTCTGTTCGAGCCGTTGCAGGTCGTCGAGCGCGAGGTCGACAGCCTTCGGGTCGTGGGCGGCGCGCGCTGTTTCGAGGCGAAGCCGCATGCCGGTGAGTGGAGTGCGGAGTTGGTGGGAGACGTCGGCGCTGAATCGTCGCTCTCGGGCGAGGGCCTCGTTGATCCGTTCGGAGCTGTCGGCGAGTGCGTCGGCGAGCGTGTCGATCTCGGCGACACCAGAGGGCGTGGCCGGTCGGTTGATGGTGCCACCGTGGCCGAGACGGGTTGCTGCGTCGGCGAGGTCGGCGACGGGTTGGGAGAGGCGGCGGGCGAGGCGTTTGGCGATGAGCCATGCCAGCGCTAGCGCAGAAAGGGCGGTGGCTGCCATTTCGAGCCACGCGACGCGGGACCGGTGGTCGGCACCGACGAGCGACTCGGTCAGTCGGAGTGCTCCGATGATTCGTTCGCTGCTGTCGTCGGTGATCGGGGTGGCGACGACGATCTCGGTGTCGGTGGTGGACGCCGGGTTGCCCGCAAGCGCTCGACGCACTGCGGCATCCGCCTCGGGTGGGCCATCACCGAAAACAAGGTTGCCGGCAGTGTCATAAACGCTGAATGGTGGTGGAGCGTCGGGTTCGGTGCTGACGGAAGCGAGATCGGTCGGATCGAGAGGCACGTCGATTTCGGTGAGGGTGCGTGCTGCCGTGGCTTGGAGCTCGACGACTTCTGAGTCGAGGATCGACTGGTGGACGGCGAGGGCCAGCGGTATGCCGAGCACGAGGAGGATCAATGCGGAGACTCCGACGATGGCTTCGGTGATGCGACGCCTCACGGGGCAACCACTCGGTAGCCGACGCCGCGGACGGTGGCGATGTCGATCGCGTCGCCCAGTTTGCGGCGCAGAGCCATCACGTGCATTTCGAGGGTCTTGGTGGATGTCTCCCAGTGAAGATCCCACACCTCAGCGAGGAGCCGCTCACGGGTGACGACTCGGCCTGCTTCGCGGCACAGCAGGACGAGCAGTTCGAACTCGCGGCGTCGCAGGTCGACGGGTTCGCCGTCGACGGTCGCGATGTAGGCGGCCGGGTCGACCATCAGCGTGCCGATTTGGACGGTCTCGTCGGGGTTGAGTGCACTGGCGCGAAGGTGCGCGCGAACGCGGGCGAGGAGCACGTTCATCGAGAACGGCTTCGTGACGTAGTCGCTGGCGCCGGCGTCGAGACCGACGACGATGTCGATCTCTGCGTCGCGTGCGGTGACGAGCACGATCGGCAGGTCACGGTGTTGTTCGCGAAGCCATCGGCAGAATGTGAAGCCGTCGATGTCGGGAAGGCCGGCGTCGAGCAACACCAGATCAGGCACTGTCGCTTCGACGTCGGCAGTCGCGGATGCCCCGTCCGTGCACCACTGGACGAGGTATCCGTGCGACTGCAATGTCGTGCTGACTATCCGGCCGATGGACTCGTCGTCCTCCACGACCAGGATGCGCTGGTTCACCTGGTCACGCTAGGGCTGGCTGGTCCTTCTTGGTCTTCGTCAGGTACGTGACGACACCGAGAATGGAGGTGAGGAAGATCGCGCTGGTACCGACTGTCCCCAGACCGAGTCCGCCGTCTGCTCGTGCCTGTGACAGGAAGTCACCGATCGATGCGCCGAGTGGACGGGTGAGGATGTACGCGAGCCAGAACGAGAGAACGGCGTTCATCCCGAGCTTGTAGTGGGCAACAGCGACAACCCCGATGACGCCGGCGAACAGCAGTGCTGACTTCCAGTAGCCGAGGTTGAGGTGCTCGGCGATCAGGTCGCCAGCGGCGGTACCGAGCGCAAAGGTGAACAAGATCGCCAACCAGTAGAACGCCTCTCGCTTGGCTGTGCGGATCGAGTGGATCGACAGCGTGCCTCGCTCGCGTACCAGGCGACGAAGGTGACAGCGAGGGCAACGGCGAAGATCGTCGTGCTGCCCACGAGGCTGACGCCGAGGTTGTCGACGAGGTTGTCGGTGATCAGGGTGCCGACGATGCTGATCAACACGACCGCCAACCAGTAGATCCCGGGCACGTACTTGCGTGCCCGGAACTGGAACACCAACACCGCTGCGAGGCAGACGCCCATGATGTAGGTGGTGTTGGTCAATCCAAGGTTCAGGGTCTCGGACAAGAAGTCGGCTGCTGTTTCGCCGACCGTGGTGGCCAACACCTTGATGATCCAGAAGAACAGCGTCACTTCCGGGACCTTGCTCATCATCGTGCCCATCTGGCTTCGTGCGACAGTGCCCGTGCTGGTGGTCGTCATGCTCTCTCCGTTTCTCGGGGTGTGCCCTGCACCGTAAGGAACTGCGGGTCAACGCCGACGGGCATGTTGTTCAACGCTCGGTAAACCAGCGTGCGGGTCGCTGAAGGTGAGCGGACGGCCAGAACTGCGAGCGGTCGCTGTGATCGCCGTTCGGGCTGCCGTACCGTTGGGTTGTGCCTGGTGAGCGGATCTTGATCGTCGAGGACGACGAACGCATCGGGGCGACGTTGTTGCGCGCCCTCGCTGGCAGTGGTTACGAAGCACGATGGGAGACGACCGCACGGGGTGCGCTGACCGCCATCGCGACACAGCGGCCGGATCTGGTTCTGTTGGATCTCGGGCTGCCGGACATGGATGGGCTCGACGTGTGCCGCGAGATCCACCGGGGCGACTCGACGATCGATGTGGTGATGCTCACTGCTCGCGACGAGGAGCTCGATGTGGTGGTCGGCCTCGATGCCGGCGCGATCGACTACGTGACGAAGCCGTTCAAGCTCGCCGAGCTGCTGGCACGGCTGCGCGCCCAGTTTCGTCGGGCCGAACCTCGCGGCGAGTCGCGGGTGACCGTTGGTGATCTGGTCGTGGAAGGCAACGCTCGCCGTGCATGGATCGGCGCCGACGAGTTGGTCCTGCGCGCGAAGGAGTTCGACCTGTTGGCGCGACTCGTCGCCGATGTGGGCAACGCGGTGTCGCGCGAGACGCTGATGGCTGACGTGTGGGACGAGCACTGGTTCGGTTCGACCAAGACCCTCGACTTCCACATCGCCGCGCTGCGCCGCAAGCTGGATCCCGCCGACGGTGTCAGCCGGATCACGACCCTCCGTGGTGTCGGGTACCGATTCGAGTTGTCGTGAGGCGACGGATCCTTGCGGCGATCCTGTCGGTGACCGCGGTGGCGATCGTTTTGTTCGGTGTCCCGTTGGCGATCGTGGTCCAGCGTTTCGTCGATGACGACGCGGCGTTGCGGGTCGAACGCGCGGCCGTGCTTGCGTCGCGTCAGGTACCTGCCGATTTCGCGACGAGCAACGATCCGGTGGAGCTGCCGACGAACAGCGACGGCATCATCCTTGCGCTGTACGACAACACCGGCGCCCTCGTCGCCGGGTCGGGCCCGAAGACGGCTGATGCTGCCACGACGAAGGCGCTCGACAATCGAATCGCCGATGTGGAGGTTGGCGGCGCGCGGGTCGTCGCCGTTCCGGTCGCTGCTGACGAGCGGGTGATCGGTGTGATTCGCGCCGAGCAGTCCACCGCAGCCAGCGATTCGCGTACACGCCGGATTGTCGCGTTGCTCGCCGCGTTGGCCGTCGGGGTGCTGATGATCGGGGCGGCGATCGGCTACGTGCTGGCCGGGAGGCTGGCACGACCGGTGAGGCGGCTCCGCGACGCCGCGGTTGATCTCGGCGACGGCGACTTCACGATCGACGTGCCTCGCAGCAGCGTGCCCGAGCTCGATCAGGCCGGCCAGGCAATGACAGCGACCGCGCGGCGACTCGATGATCTGGTGAGCCGCGAACGCGCCTTCAGTGCCGACGCGTCGCATCAACTACGCACCCCGCTCGCCGGGCTGCGAGCCGCGATCGAAACCGAACTGGCATTTCCGAGGCCTGATCGCACGGAGGTGCTGCACGAGGCGATCAGTGACATCGACCGGTTGGAACGCACGATCACCGAACTGCTCACCATCGCCCGAACCTCTGACGTCACCACCGCTCCCGTCGTGTTGGACGAGGTGTTCGCCGAGATCGAGCAGAGCTGGCGAGGCCGGTTCGCCCACACCGACCGACCACTGACGATCACCGCCGCCCGCTATGCGCCGACCGTGCGCGGGAACGCTGCGGTGCTTCGTCACGCGCTCGACGTACTGGTCGACAACGCCCTTCGACATGGGGCCGGCGAGGTCCACATCGACCACACGGTGACCGAAACGACCGTCACGATCTCGGTGACCGACGAAGGACGTGGTTTCGCGACCCCGACGGCACTGGACGAACTGTCGGCGCCGCAGGACGACATGTCGCTGCACGGTCTGGGACTGCCCCTGGCCCGCCGGCTCGTCGAGGCGCTGCCAGGACGGTTGACCATCACGCGTGCCGCACCGCACCCCCAGATCGACGTCGTCGTTCAACGGACGCTTCCGCCGTCGGCGTGATTCGTCTCGCCCCGCGCCAGAGGGGAGGATCGATTGCGACCCCCTCGCGGCTCACCGAGGGTTCGTCGTTCTGGCCGTGTTCTGGCCGAGGGCCACCCGAGCGCTGGCGGGCCCTTCCGTACCGTCGCTGTCATGAGAACCGACG
The DNA here is from genome assembly GCA_043725585.1 of Actinomycetota bacterium. Classification (GTDB taxonomy): domain Bacteria; phylum Actinomycetota; class Acidimicrobiia; order Acidimicrobiales; family Ilumatobacteraceae; genus VFMC01. The sequence continues at coordinate 1,259 of JAYSLK010000335.1, read as the reverse complement.
TGCGAGGAGGACCTGTGAACAGTCCCGTCATCGAACTGCGGGGGCTGAGCCACCGCTACGACACCGAACCGGTGTTGCGTGACATCGATCTGACGATCGAGGCCGGGGAGATCTTCGGGTTCCTCGGCCACAACGGTGCCGGTAAGACCACCGCGATCAACATCCTCACCACATTGATCGAGCCGACGTCGGGCACGGCCAAGGTGAGCGGGTTCGACGTCGTCACCGAACGTCGTGAGGTGACCCGTTACGTCGGGTACCTGCCTGCCGAGGTGCGCATGTACGGCCACATGACCGCGGCGGAGAACCTCGAGTTCTTCGCCAAGCTCTCCGGCGTCGTGGAGCCGCGCAAGGCCGTCGCCGAGACGCTCGGCTACCTCGATTGCGCCGACCTTGCCAACAAGCGTGTCGGATCGTTCTCGACCGGGATGCGCCAAAGGGTCGGGATCGCCCAAGCGATCGTCCACCGCCCCAAAGTGCTGTTCCTCGACGAACCAACATCAGGACTCGACCCGCTCGGTGTCCGCCAACTACGCGAGACGATCCTGCGGCTCAACGGCGACCTCGGGATGACGGTGTTCATGAACACCCATCTGCTCAGCGAAGTGTCCAAGGTGTGCACCACCATCGGTGTCCTCAACCACGGCGAGCTGATCTACAAGGACTCGATCGAAGAGACCACCCGCCGCTTCCCGAACGAGGCGTCGCTCGAAGACATCTACGTCCGCATGGAAGCCGCGTCGTGATCGCCACCGTTGCCTCGCATCAGGTGCTGTCACTGCGACGCCAACGGGTGTTCCTGGCGATGCTCGCCACCCTGTTGACGATGACCGCGCTCGCCGGGGTGCTCGGCTGGTCGAGCCACCAGACCATCGTGCGGGTGTACGACGAAGCGGTCAAGCTGCTCGCCTCCACCGGCAAGCCGGCACCGCCGAACCCGTTCCTGCTCAAGCCGACCTTGTCGCTGCTGTCGAACATGGTCGTCTACATCCCCCTGATCGGCGCGCTCCTCGCCCTGATCGTGGGGCACCTGAGCATCGTCGATGACGAAACCAACGGGACCGGCCGGCTGGTGTTCTCCCGCCAGATCAGCCGCACCAGCTACGTGCTCGGCAAGATCGTCAGCGCCGCCATCGTCCTCGCCATCGTCCTCGCCGCCAGCCTGGCCGTCAGCGTCGCTGCGTTGCTGGTCGTCAACCGGACCATTGCCGGCGCGGATTTCGGCAGGCTCCTGTTGTTTTACGGGTTGTCATGGCTGT
>JAYSLK010000334.1:0-2229 GCA_043725585.1 Actinomycetota bacterium | reverse complement strand
GCACCCGTGAGCTCGTATGGCAGCGCAGCTCGAAGGCGGGGCACCAGCTCGCCGTCGAGGGTGTGCCGGATGCCTCTCGACTCGCGTTCCATCGCTCGTTTGCGCATCACCAGCACGGTCTGCACCCGCAGCAGCTCGTCGAAGGCGAGACGGCGTCGGGCGCGGGCCTGGTCGGCCATCGTGTCGGGCATGTGGATCAGACGGAGCGCTTCGGTGCGGTCGAGCAGGCCGAGCCGCTGCTGGACGGCGAACGGCACCGGGTCGGCGATGCCGCGGGCCATGCACCGTTCGAGCGCGTTCTCGACGAAGCCGGCGATCTCCCACGTGGTGAGCGCCACCTTCTCGCTCTGCGGGTAGATCGGAACGATCCGGCCCGTGCGGTCGCCGATCAGGTCGACGATCGGGTTGGTCATCTGCAAACCGCCTCGGAACACGTCGGGCTTGCCGAACAACGAGATGTTGAGACCCTCGGTCAGCTGCTTCTCGCGCCAGGGCTGATTGAAGAACGTGATGCTGAGGCGACCACTGCCATCGCCCACCACCGCCGACACCATGGTCTTGCGGTTCTTCAGGACTCGTTTGGTGACGCTGCGAACCGTGACGAGCACCAAGGCTTCCTTGCCCACCTCGAGATCGCTGACGCGAGCCTCGTTCGTACGGTCGACCCAACGCCGCGGGTACAAGGTGACCAGATCGAGAACGGTGTGGATGCCCACCTCGTGCAGCGCCGCGAGCTTTCGCTCACCCACACCCCGGATTCGGTCGACCCCGATCGAGTCGAGGTCGCGCAGCGAGAGCGGGGGCGGGGGCGGTTGCGGGGCCTGACTCATCGCTGCTGGGCGCTCACTCCACGCCGAAGAGGAACGGGTACAGCGGCTGACCACCGCGGTGGATCTCGACCTGCACCTGCGGCTGATGATCGCGCAGCCAACTCTCGAGTGCGTCGGTCTCGGCACGGCCCGCGTCGAGACCGGTCACGATCGTGACGATCTCGCTCGCCGCGGTGACCAGTTGGCCGAGCACCTCGATCGAGACCGATTCGACGGTCGCGCCGACAGCGACGATGCCATCGCCGCTCACCAGGCCGATCCAGTCGCCGGCAGCGATCGGCCCGGCCGGGCTGTCGGTGTCGCGCACCGCCCGAGTGACCTCACCGGTCGACATCGACGCCGCCGCATCGGCCATCTCCTCGGCGTTGGCGGCCGCATCGGCCTCGGGGTCGTACACCACCAGCGCGGCGAGCGCCTCGGGCATCGATCGAGTGGCCACCACGATGACCCGCTTCGACGTGAGTGCATCGAGCTGCTCGGCGACAGCGATGATGTTCTTGTTGTTCGGCAGGACGATCACCTGCTCGGCGTTCACGGCCTCGACAGCGGCGAGCAGCTCGGCGGTGGACGGGTTGAGCGTCTGGCCACCCGTGACCACCCCTTGCACGCCGAGGTTGCCGAACAGCTCCACCAGACCGTCGCCACTCGCCACGGCAACCACCGCACACGCGACGGCGGGCAGGGAACTCGAATGACCCCGGAACGGCGGGCGCCCGTCGTGAATCGCTGCCTCGCGAACCGCGTGTTCCTCGGCGACCTCTTCGAACAGGTCGGTGACCCGGATCTGGCGAGGGCGACCGTCGTGATCGAGGGCGACCTCGATCGCCGCGCCGATGTCGTTGGTGTGCACGTGGCAGTTCCAGAGACCGTCGCCGCCAACCACCACGATCGAATCGCCGATCGCACCCCAGCCCTGCTTGAACGATTCGATTCTGCGGTCATCGAGATCGAGGAAGTACATCACCTCGTAGCGCAGCTCGGAGACGTCGACCTCTCCCTCACCGGACGCGGCACCGGACGCATGCCGATGCGCGGCGGCCTGGAGTTGATCGACCGACGGTCCGGGGCCTTCGTCAGGCTCGGGGAGCGGTCGGCCGTCGACCACATGTAGCGCAGCGTCGATGAACAGGACGAAGCCCGCTCCCCCGGCGTCCACCACACCTGCATCCTTCAACACGGGCAGCAGATCAGGGGTGCGGGCCAACGCATCGCCGGCCGATGTACGCGCCGAGTGCAGCACTGCGACCAGCGATCCGCCCTCTGCTGCGCTGGCCGATGCCCCGTCCGCAGCCGCCCGAACGACGGTGAGGATGGTGCCCTCGATCGGCTTGAGCACCGCTTGGTACGCCGCTGCGGTCGCCGCCTGCAGCGCGTCGGCAACCTCCGGCCCGCGCGCATC
>JAYSLK010000333.1:0-1943 GCA_043725585.1 Actinomycetota bacterium | reverse complement strand
GTGAGTCCCTCCGAGCCGCAGAAGCGGCCCTGGGCGAAGGGCAGATCGGCCGAGACACACAGCACGACGGTGTTGTCGAGGCTGGACGCGCGCTCGTTGAACGTGCGCACGCTCGTGGCACACGTGGGCGTGTCGACGCTGGGGAAGATGTTCAGGACCACCTTCTTGCCGGCAAGATCGGCCTCGGTGAGGTTGCTGAGGTCACCCTTGGTGAGGGTGAACGACGGCGCCGAACCGATCGCAGGAAGATCGCCGACGGTGTGGACGGGGTTTCCCCCGAGTGCTGTGTGTGCCATGGGCCGATTGTTGCACGCCGGCCCGCGACCGCACGGCTCGACCGGTCAGTCGGTGAGGGAACCGCCGCGATGGTGGGGCTGATGCGGTTCGATCACGCCGTCGGGAGTCTCGATCTCGTCGATGATCTCGGGCAGACCCTTGCGCACCTTTCGTGCCGACTGCAGGAACGTGACCGCGAACAAACCCCCGACGATCCACCACTGGTAGTCGTTGATCGCATCGAGGAACCAGCGGATCTGATCCTCGAACTGCTTGCCGCCGATCCAGAGCACGACCAGCTTCAGGACGATGCCGATCACGATGCAGGTGAGGAACCGTCGGGTTGCCATCCGGCGGTAGCCGGCCATCATGCACACCAGGTTGCTCGCGGGCATCAGGATCAGCATCAACCAACCGGCCCGGTCGACCGCTCGTTGGAACCAGCCGTAGATCGCCGGCAGTTCGCCCACCTGGCCCTCGGTCCACTCGATCGCCTTGGCCCCGTACCACTTGCCGAGGAAGTACAGCGTGACGCCCGCCAACAGCAGGCGGCCGAAGCCGAGCAACGCATAGGGGACGAGGTCGATGAACGGAACCGAACCGAGCAGGTTGCGGTTGCGGGCCGACATGGCCAAGACGACGGCGGGTCGTTCGTCGACCCAGGCAGGACCCACGTTCGACCCGATCGTGCCCACCACGAACAGACAGATCGAGAGCACGAGGATGAACCGGCGCTTTCGTGATGACACCTGGAGATCGGGCACGGGCACCACCGATCCGGGCGGGTGCGGAGGGAGTGCCTGCATCTGGGCGAGGCTAGCGGTGATTGATCCCGGGGGGATGGAGGTGGGCCCGATTGGACCGCGCCGGCCGGCGGTCGTCACGATGGCGGGGTGAACGACCGAACGGCTCGCCGGGCACCCACGACCTCGCTGTTGGTGCGCTTCGGTGAACGGCCGCGCCAACTGAAGATGGCCGTGGGCGTGGTGGTGGTGATCGCTGCGCTTGTGCTGACGGTGAACCGCTACCTCGCTGCCGCAATCCTCATCGTCGTTCCCGTGTTCCTCCTCTTCCGGTTCCAGCGTCGTGCACTGTTGATCGTCGGCCCGGCTGGGCCGGTGGTGATCAAGGGCTGGTGGCACAGCACGACGGTGTCGCCGGCCGACATCACGCAGGCCGAGTGGCGGCCGAGAGGCGACACGGCGAGTCTGCGTCTGGTGATGGGGGATTCGATGGTGAACTGCCAGTGCGTCGCGATCCCGATCCGGGGCAAGCCCCGCCCACATGACGCGAACTGGAGGAGCAACGTGGCCGCGCTGATCGTCGCCTTCGAAGACATCGGTGTGCGATCGAGGGCACTCGACCCCCTGCGCCTCGCCACGCGATGACACCATGATGCGCACCGTCCGACTCACGATCGAACCGCTCGCCCACGAGCATGTCGACGGATTGTTCGCTGCACTCGACGACGACCGAGTGGGAACTTTCATCGGGGGCCCCGATGTCACCACGGTCGAGGCGCTCCACGAACGCATCGACCGGGTCACCGCCGGCCCCGGGGCCTGGCCGACCGAGCACTGGCACAACTGGGTCGCTCGTCGAACCGAGGATGGCGTGATCGTCGGACGACTGGAGGCCACGACGTACGGCGAGACCAGGCAGACCGG
>JAYSLK010000332.1:0-1936 GCA_043725585.1 Actinomycetota bacterium | reverse complement strand
GCGCCGCTGCATCTGGGCCCGTCCTTCATGACGTACCCCTTGCTGTCGTCCGTCGAGAAGGCCAACGCAACGCGGGCACTGGCGGCGCTGGGGGTGCTGCGCGAGAGCCGGCGCGGCACGCTCGACGACGTGACGTTCGCCGAATGGCTGATCGCCCACGGGCAGACCCCTGGTGCAATCGAGCGCTTCTGGGACCTGATCGTCCTTCCGACCTGCAACGATCGCAGCGACCGGGTGTCGGCGGCGGTCGCGACGTTCGTGTTCCAGGAGGGGTTCTTGCGGACGCGAACGGGATCGGCGATCGGCTGGTCACGCGTGGGGCTCACGCGGCTGGTCGACCCGCCGGCGCGTCGGTTCCTCGAACGGCGTGGCGTGCGCGTCATCACCGGGCAGGGTGTCACGCACGCGACGGCGAATGCGGTTGAGCTGTCGAGCGGCGAGACCCTCGCGGCCGATGCCGTGGTGCTGGCCCTGCCTCCAGACCGTGCGCGAGAGGTCTGCCCGCACGCACTGCCCCAGGCCGTCGGATTGGACTCATCACCCATCGTCAACGTCCACGTCTGGTACGACCGCCCGGTCATGGACGGCCTGTTCACCGCCATCGTCGACAGCCAGGCCCAGTGGGTCTTCAACCGCACAGCGATGGAACGCGTGGCCGGCCCCGGGCAACACCTCGCGGTGTCGATCTCGGGCGCGCGAGAGGAGGTGGTCCGCCCCAAAGCCGAACTGATCGACGCGATCACCACCGAGCTCGCTCTCCTGTTTCCAGCCGCGACCGATGCGACCATCGAACGCACCGTCTGCGTCAAGGAACCGGATGCGACGTTCGCCGCCGCCCCGGGTCAGGCGACGCGACGTCCGGGTACGCGAACCCCGCTCGATGGCGTCGTCCTGGCCGGCGCATGGACCGACACCGGATGGCCTGCCACCATGGAAGGCGCCGTGCGGAGCGGAATGTTGGCCGCACGGGCTCTGCCGGCCCAGTGAGGCATCGAACGGGGAGTGACGGAGACTCCGAGCCAGCCGAATCAGCGAGTCGCGTCACGGTCGTGTGATCGCCTGACGTTCCGCGTGCACCCCGACGCGGGCATCGCATCCGGCGAGGTGGTCGTTGACGAGACCCATGGCCTGCATCAGCGCATACGCCGTCGTGGGACCGACGAACCGGAACCCGCGGCGGCGGAGTTCCTTCGACAGTGCCGTCGACTCGGGTGTGATCGCAGGAACGTCGGCAAACGTCTTCGGCGCCCGCTGACCGTGTGGTTCGAACGACCACATGAGCGTGGCGAACGACCCGAGTTCCTGCTGTACGGCAATCGCGGCGGAGGCATTGCCGATCGCCGCTTCGATCTTGCCGCGGTGGCGGACGATGGATGCGTCGCCGAGCAGCCGTTCGACGTCTCCGGCTCCGAATGTTGCGACATCAGCGATGCGAAATCCCGCGAACGCACGGCGGAAGCTCTCACGCTTGCGAAGGATCGTCAGCCACGAGAGCCCCGACTGAAAGCCTTCAAGGCACAACTTCTCGAAGAGTCGATCGTCGTCGATCACCGGCCGACCCCACTCCTCGTCGTGATAGGCGACGTAGTCGTCCGCCGATCGGCACCAACCGCAGCGACGAATTCCGTCCGCACCCGTGATCAATCCACTCACCAGCCGAGCATGCCACACGCACTCCGATGTCCCGAGCGCGAGGACGAGGCCACTTGGCATACCCGTTGGCCACTTGTGTCGTCCGACGACACACCTTCCGCGGGACATGGGCATGGGACGACCGACCGCAAACGGACCCGCTGGTCCGGCAAACGCGAACGGTCGCTTGGCCAGGTACACGTCTGGTCACTTGTGTCGTCCGACGACACACGTTCCGGCACGTGGTTGGAGTGGGGTGCGACACATCACAGGCCGGTGCCCCGAGCGAGTCCGGCCGGCGGCG
>JAYSLK010000331.1:0-5483 GCA_043725585.1 Actinomycetota bacterium | reverse complement strand
TCGACCCGATGTTCGGCAGACCGATGGGGTGGAAACCCGTGCCGTCGATCGGCGCCGTGAACCACTTGTCCGTCGCGAAGACGAGGTGTCTGACCGTCTGGACGAACGACCACTCGCCGTTCACCGACTCGTGTAGCGCTTGGTCGGGCAGGCCACGTGCGATGCCGACCGTCGTGGCCCATTCGGCCTCGAACGCCGCCCAGGTCGCTCTCATGTCGTCAGGGATGGAGGGGCGCAGCATGGAGCGAAGCGGATACCACGGGTCATGTTCGTTCACATAGGCCGTCACATCGACGCCGTTGATGACCACGTTGTCGATGAATGCATCGATCTCGACGTCGACGAACAATGCGTGGCTGACACGCGCCGCGGTGAGGTTGACGTCGCGGAACCTCGCGCCGGTCAGGTCGGCGCCCCAGAAGACGGCACCGGCAAGATCCCCCTCGAACTCCTCAGGCATGTGACGGCTCCCACCGGTTGGCGCCGCCGCAAGGGCGGACGTGGTCTTCGTTTCGAGGTCATGGTGCCCCAGCGCTGACCTCGTCCACAAGCCTCATGTGCGATGCCCCTTGGCTCGTGCCGTCCAGGCCGCGGCCAGCGACGACGTCGTGAAGCGGAAGAACGACACGTACACACGAATCGAATCGATGACCGGGCGGAAGTGCGACGAGTGGTTGCGCGTCGGGTAGACCGTCTCGATCGGCACCTCGTGGCAGAGGAATCCTGCTCGCCGCGCCTGCAGCAACGTCTCCAGTTCGTACTCGAATCGTTCGCCCTTCACCGACTGGAGCCACACCAGCGTCGAAGCCGGATACCCGCGCAGACCGGTTTGCGTGTCGTGGATTCGAATGCCCGTCACACGACGGAACACGACGCGTGTGACGGCGTTGCCGAACCGGCTGCGCCACGGAACGTCATGGCCGAGGCTCCGCGCTCCGAGCACGATCGTGTCGTGGTGGCCGGCCACCTCGTCGGCCACTCTGAAGATGTCGGTCGTGGTGTGTTGGCCATCGCAGTCCGCGCAGACCACGTCGTGGTCGGGGTGACCCTGCACGACGTGGGCGAATCCGGTCTTCAAGGCCGCGCCCTTGCCACGATTCACCGCGTGGGTCACCAGCTCGCAGCCGACGTCGCAGCAGGCTCTGAACACCTCGCGGTACCCCGACCCGCTGCCGTCGTCGACCACCACGATCTGCTGCGACGAACGGACAGCGCGGATCGAACGCACGAGTTCGACCAGCTGCTCGTCGGGCTCGTACGCCGGGATGAGGACGATCACGGCGTGTGTCCGATCACGCGAGGTACAAGATGTCGCTGGTGCCGCGCTCTGTGCCCTTGCCGAGCGGGTCGTTCACCAGCTCGCCGTTGAACCACATCGTCGCCGAGCCACCGCCGTCGAGGTTGTACGCCAACGTGGCGCCGAGGTCTTGGAAGATCCGCGCGAACTCGGTCATCGCGACACCCCGGCTGTAGCCGGGACTGCGGCCATCGACCACCACGAACAGGAAGTGGTTGGCATCGATCACGCCGATCCCGGTGCGCGGTTGGTTGCCTTGGATCGAGTGGTTGCCGAAGTTGGTGTCCAGCTCCACGTCCTCGATCCCTGCGACCACCTGACCATCGACGAGGAGCGCCGGCCCGAACGAGAGCGTGTTCCACACACCCGACGCAAGCAGGTCCTCGGCCGTCGTGGTGGTTTCGTCGTAGACGGCCATCGAGCCGTCCACGTACATCGCCAGTCCGGTGCGGGCACCCACGTCGCGGAACACGACCCCGTTGCGGATCACGATGCCGCTCGAGCGGAAGCCGTAGTAGTCGCCGTTGATCGCGAACACGGCGCCGTAGTACTCGGCGATCTCCGAGGTGTCGGCGACGATGTTCTCGCCGAACTTGTTCTCCGCGAAGCCGCTTCGCAGGCGGGTGGCGTCGTCGACGACCACGTCGGCGACGTAGTACGTCAGGGTCGCCTCAGCCTCACCACTGACCGCCGTGGAGATCTCGATCGACATCGAGTCGCTCGAGTACGAGGAGTCAGAGACCGTCGGCACCGTGGTGTCGGGGATCGTTGCGATGGTCGTTGTCGCGGCCGCGATCACAGACGCGAGCGTGCTCGAGGTGACCGCAGCTTCCGTCGTCGCCGAACGCGCCGCTGCCTCGTATGCCGCGACGTCATCGATCACGACGTGGTCGATCACGTACTCGTCGAGCGCCCAGTAACCGACACCGCCTGCGACCAGCACCACGACGGCGACCGGGATCAGGACCCGTCGCAGGATCAGATCGGTGTGAACCTCGTGAGAACCCGGCGGATCCGGCAGACTCGACGACCCGACGACCCGACGACCCGACGACTCGACGACCCGACGACTCGACGACCCGACGACCCGACGACCCGACGACCCGACGACCCGACGACCCGGCGTCGCGACGTGGAGCCAGTCGAACAGCGCAGTCGGAGGCGCGGTCAGGTGCGCGGTCGTGGGCGCAGCCCGTGCATGCCACCGTCGACGGCCAGGACCGTGCCGGTGGTGCTGCCCGACCGCGGCGACGCCAGATAGCAGATCGCATGGGCGACCTCGTCGGCCGACACCAGCCGGCCCATCGGCTGGCGCGCCTCGAGCGCAGCCCGTTCCGAGGCGGGGTCGGACGCCGAGTCGAGCAGTCGACCGATCCATGGGGTGTCGGCGGTGCCCGGAGCGACCATGTTCACGCGGATGCCATCGGCCAGGCAGTCCGTCGCCATCGCCAGGCCGAGGGCCTGCACCGCTCCCTTGGAGGCGCTGTACACGGCCCGTTGCTGAAGACCCGCCCATGCGGCGATCGACGACGTGAGCACCACCGCTGGGGCGCTCGACCGCCGCAGGTGTGGCATCGCGGCGCGAACCACCCGCGCCATCCCGAAGACGTTCACGTCGAACACGCGCAGCCACTCCGCGTCGTCATTGTGCTCGACCGTGCCCTGGGCGCCGATACCTGCGTTGGAGATGACGATGTCGATCCCACCCAACTGCTCGACCGCAGCTGCGATCGCCGCCACCACCGACGGGCCGTCGCTGACATCGCAGCCGATGCCGACGAGCGGGTGCACCATTGCGTCGGGGATGACGTCGAGGCATGCGACCGTGGCTCCACCAGCAGCGAGCATGCGCGCTGTCGCCAGGCCGATGCCGGACGCTCCTCCGGTGACGATCGCCCGCAGGCCGTCGAACTCCATCTTCGACCCAGACCCAGTCACGACGTGACCCACTCGGCGCCGATCGGGAACTCGTACCGCTCGAGGCTCTCGGCGTGCATCCGAGCGTTCAGACCTGCGCCGGCCGGAGGTCGGTACCGACCATGCACCACGTCGACCGGATCGATGAAGTGCTCGTGCAGGTGGTCGACGTGTTCGATCATCCTGCCGTCCATCGATCCGCTGACCGACAAGAAGTCGAACATCGACAGGTGCTGCACCATCTCGCACAGCCCGACGCCTCCCGCGTGCGGGCACACCCGCACGCCGTACTTGGCGGCGAGCAGCAACATCGCCACGTTCTCGTTCACCCCGCCGACGCGAGCGGCATCGATCTGCAGTACGTCGAGCGCCTCCGCCTGCAGGAACTGCTTCGCCATCACACGGTTGTGCATGTGCTCGCCGGTCGCCACCGGCACCGGGCGCACACGGGCTCGGATGCGGGCGTGGCCGAGGACGTCATCGGGGCTGGTCGGTTCTTCCACCCAGGCAAGATCGTGATGTGCCAACCTGTTCACCCATCCGATCGCCTCGTCGACATCCCAGATCTGGTTGGCATCGATGGCCAACCCGACGTCGGGACCGATCGCTCGACGGGCGATGCCGAGACGCCGCTCGTCGTCGGCCAAGGTGCCTCCCACCTTCAGCTTGATCTGGCAGTAGCCCCGCTCGACGGCCTCGACCGCCAACCGTTCGAGCTTGTCGTCCCTATAACCCAACCACCCCGGACCGGTGGTGTACGCCGGGTAGCCGAGCGTGTGCAGTTCGTCCATGCGGGCTGCTCGGCCTGGTTCTCGCGCGGTCAGCAGATCGAGCGCCTCGTCGGGCGAGAGCGCATCGGTGATGTGCCGGAAGTCGACCAGATCGACGATCTGCCGGGGTGTCATCTCTGCGAGGAACTGCCAGAGAGGCTGGTCGGCGCGTCGTGCCGCAAGATCCCATGCGGCGTTCACGACGGCGCCGATCGCCATGTGGGCGATGCCCTTCTCGGGTCCGAGCCAACGGAACTGCGAGTCGCGCACCATCCGCCTGGCCAGACCGCCGAGATCGTCGGCGACCTCGGCCACCTCTCGCCCGACGACCAATGGCCCGAGCGCCCGGATCGCGGCGACCTGCACGTCGTTGCCGCGCCCGATCGTGAAGGCGAGCGCATGCCCATCGAGCGCCTCGCCATCGGCTCCGGCAGCGTCGGTGCGCAGCACCGCGTACGCCGCCGAGTAGTCGGGATCGGCGTTCATCGCGTCGGACCCGTCGAGCATCTTCGATGTCGGAAAGCGCACATCGACGACTTCGAGACTCGTGATCTTCGCAGCCACACCTACCCCCGGCGTCATCGTTCCCCCGCCTGCGCGGGCCACGCGGCACCATAGCCCTGCGAGCTGTCCGAGCCCTGGGTACTGTTCGCCATGTGAACGGGTCATGAACCGAACCGATGCACATCACCACGTGTGGGACATCACCCTGCGTCGTCAACCGTGGATGTCCGAACCCGGCTACGAGCCGATGGCTCGCACGTTCAGTGCCGCCGACCACGCGGTCCTTGCGCAAGCCGCAGACGTGGACGCGAGCGTGGTCGTGCAGTGTGTGAGCGATGAGGCCGAGACCTACGAACTGCTCGAGATCGCTCGCACCGATCCGGTGATCGTCGCGGTCGTCGGTTGGGTCGATCTCACCGCGGTGGACATCGCCGATCGGCTGGGAGCGATGCTGGCCGCTCCCGGCGGCGATTGCCTTCGCGGCATCCGTCACCAGGTGCACGACGAGGCGGACCCCGACTGGCTCTGTCGACCCGACGTGTTGCATGGCATCCGTGCCGTCGGGGCAGCCGGGCTCGTGTACGAGCTGTTGGTGAAGACGCCCCAACTTCCTGCGGCCATCGGCGCGGTCGGCGAGTTGCCCGAGGTGCGGTTCGTCGTCGACCACGCGGCCAAGCCGCCGATCGCAGCGGGTGCTCGCGAGCCGTGGAGCTCACTCCTGGCCTTGCTGGCGACGCATGCCAACGTGACCTGCAAGCTCTCGGGGCTCACGACTGAAGCGAACTGGCAACGTTGGACCGACGACGATCTCCAGCCCTGGGCCACGGTGATCCTCGATGCGTTCGGGCCCGCCCGCGTGATGGCAGGGTCGGACTGGCCGGTGTGCACGCTGGCCGCGACCTACGAGACGTCGCTGGGTGTGGCCGACCGCCTCACCCGACAGCTGACGCCGGCCGAGCGCACTGCCGTGCTCGACGGCACCGCGCGCAGCACGT
>JAYSLK010000330.1:0-2478 GCA_043725585.1 Actinomycetota bacterium | reverse complement strand
GTGTCGTTCACCGGCTCGACGATGGTCTTGCGCGCCGGCACGTGGGACGTGCCGATCGACTCGGTGCTGTCCATCTCCCAGGCTCCGGTTCCGACCACGTCCGGCTCCACCACGACCGGATCCCCTACGTCCGGCACCACCACGTCCGGCACCTGACCGCACCGATCCGCTCCAAGCGATCCCCACACCCGATCACCAACCGCACCACTCCCGAACCAAAGGAACACATCATGATCCGCTCCATGTCCACCGCTCTGTCTGGTCTCCGCAATCACCAGGTGATGCTCGACGTCGTCGGCAACGACATCGCCAACGTCTCCACCGTGGGCTTCAAGAGCTCGACCACCGTCTTTTCCGATGTGCTCACCCAGACCCTCCAGGGCGCAGGTGCACCTGTCGCCGGCGCCCAGGGCGGAACGAACCCGGCGCAGATCGGTCTGGGCTCCCGACTGGCCGGCACCGTGCAGTCGTTCACACAGGGTGCCCTGCAACGCACGGGTCGCAGCACTGACCTCGCCATCCAAGGCGACGGCTTCTTCGTGGTCAAGGCGTCGAACGAGACCATGTACACCCGCGGCGGTGCGCTCACCCTCGACGCCGCCGGCAACTTGACGACGGCCGAGGGCTTCCTCGTCCAGGGCTGGCAAGCAGACGTCACCGGAGCGGTGAACACCAACTCACCCATCGGCCCGGTGCAGATCCGGGTGGGCGACCTGCTCAACCCGAACCAGAGCCAGAACATCACCGTCGGCGGCAACCTCTCGGCAGAGGCTCCGATCGGCACTGCGACCACGCTCACCCTCACCGGGTACGACGAGCAGGGCACGACCACACCGATCAACCTGACCTACACCAAGACCGCGGCGAACTCCTGGACCGTGACCGGTACCTATGGCCCGTCGGCGACCGCGTTCGCGATCACGGACAACGTCGTCACGTTCAACGGCACCGGAGAACTGGTCACCCCGGCCGACCGAAGCATGAACGTGGCCGGTGGCGTCATCCCCGGCTATCCAAGTGCGCTCACGTTCAGCCTCGGGGCCGCCGGAAGCCCGGGTCGGGTCACGCAGTTCGCCGGCTCGACCACCGTGTCGGTGATCCAGCAGGACGGTGCCGCGGCAGGCGTGTTGCAGGCCTTCAACGTCGGCCAGGACGGTGTGATCACCGGTAGCTACTCCAACGGTCGGACCAAGGCCATCGGTCAACTCGCCCTCGCAGTGTTCACCAACCCCCAGGGTCTCGAGCGAATCGCGGGCGCGTGGCGTGAGAGCGCCAACTCGGGGATCGCCCAGGTCGGCGTGAGCGGCGCAGGCGGCCGCGGCCTGTTGTCTGCGGGCACGCTCGAGATGTCGAACGTCGACCTGGCCGAGGAGTTCACGCGCTTGATCGTCGCCCAGCGTGGCTTCCAGGGCAACGCCCGAGTGATCACCACGTCGGACGAGGTGCTGCAGGAAGTCGTGAACCTGCGCCGCTGAGCGATCTGACCAGTGAGGCGTTGATCGACAGATCGACGCCTCACCCGACAGTCAACGCCGTCGCTGGACGACCTCGAACGCAGGAGCACCCAAGACACATGTCAGACACCGCAATCACACTCGCCAGCACCGGCCAGGCCAGGGGTGGCCGTCGCCCGAAGGGCGAGCCGAAGCTGTACGACTTCCGACGTCAGAGCACCCTGTCGAGGGAGCACGTGCGCACGATGCAGATCGTGCAGGAGACGTTCGCGCGCGGGTTCTCGACCATGCTCGCCTCACAGTTGCGCAGCGTGACCCAGGTGACGATCCAGTCGGTCGAGCAACGTTCCTACGACGAGTACATCCGCGACCTTGCGAATCCCAACCTGATCACGATGCTCAGCCTCGAGCCGTTGATCGGCGCCGCGATCTTCCAGCTGCCGCTCGAGATCGCGTTCTGTGCGATCGAGCTGATGATGGGTGGTGCCGGACATCTCGAGCACCCGGCTCGTCCCCTCACCGAGCTCGAGCTCCAACTCATCCGCGGCATCCTCGAACGCGCGCTCCCCGAGATGCGCTACGCCTTCGAACCGGTCGTCGCCACCGACCCGAAGATCATGAGCCAGGAGTCGAACCCTCAGTACGCGCAGATCGCTGCACCGACCGACATGGTGATCGTGGTGTCGTTCGACATCCGCATCGAGAACATCGCTGGTACGGCCACGTTGTGCATCCCGTTCTCGAGCCTGCAACCCCATCTCGAGGCGCTGTCGGCCACGTCCCTGTACGGCAGCCAGTCGCTGCACAACATGGCCGAGACCCGCGAGCGACTGCAGGAACACCTCGGCGAGACGTCGGTCACGGTGTCGGCGCAGTTCCGTCAGATCGAGATGACGGCGAACGAGATCGTGCAACTGCGAATCGGTGACATCATCCCGCTCAGCCACGCACTCGACGAGCCGCTCACCTTGGTGGTCGGTGAGACGCCGACGCACCGCGCCCGCATCGGTCGCAAGAACCGACG
>JAYSLK010000329.1:0-9226 GCA_043725585.1 Actinomycetota bacterium | reverse complement strand
AAGGGGCGGGACCGGCGCGAAACCTGGGAGAAAACCTCTCGCGGCATCGTGCCGAAGCGCAGCGGTTGAGCGTATCGGGTCGGGTCGGGCCCTTCCGTGGTGGCACCCGGGTGTTCAGCGGGGCTCGCGCGCTGGTCGGGGCGCGGCGAGACACCGCCGGATCAGCTCGGGAACGCAGCGGCGTCGATGGCTCGCAGTTCGGGCGTGGCTGGGCCGGTGTCGCCGCAGGAGTTGATGATGCCGTCGGTGGCGGACACGAAGTAGTGCGGTGCCGGCGAAGGCGAGCGGCATGCCGTCGAAGATGACGGCACTCACGGCCGTGCACGACGCCATGACGTCGTCGGCACCAAGGCCGAGCTCGATCGCCCTCGGTGTCGCAAGGCTGCTACCGGGAAACGCCAGAATGCCGGCGACAGGTTGCGGCGGTGCCGAGTCCGACGCCGCCGAGGCGATCCGTGGTCGCCAGGTCGGCGGGGCGGCTGCGATGAGTCAAGCGTTCCACAGTTCCGGCGAGGCGCCGGTCACCGCGACGCTGGTTCGCCAGCGTCGCGGTTCACCTCACCCAGGGACGATGACACCGCATGCGATGCGGCTGCCGCTGTTGCCGGTGGGTTGTGTCACGAAGTCATCCGGCGCGGCATGGATGACGATCGCCGCACCGTTGAGGTCGAACACCGACAGCGGTCCCGCAGAGAGCGTCGCTCGGTCTGTCTTTGCCTGCAGACGGCCCCGCCCGGCGATGTTCACGGTCATGTTCGGGAGATCGCCGGCATGTGCACCGTGGGGGGCGACAGCCGGATTGAAGTGGGGGCCAGCTGCGCCGAAGCTGGGTGTGGTGCATGCTCCGATGCCATGGATGTGGATGCCGTGCTCGCCCGGCGGCAGCCCTGCGACCTTGACGTTCACATGGAGCATTCCGGTCGCGTCCTCTGTGAAGGTCGCGAACCCGACGGCAGCCCCCGTGG
The DNA here is from genome assembly GCA_043725585.1 of Actinomycetota bacterium. GTDB lineage: Bacteria > Actinomycetota > Acidimicrobiia > Acidimicrobiales > Ilumatobacteraceae > VFMC01. Next base: position 8,261 of record JAYSLK010000329.1, on the reverse strand, counting down.
TGTCGATCACCGTGGCGGAGGCATGGATCGCGCCGCTGCTCGCAGTCACGGAGCCGAGGCTGGCCGCGGCGACAGCGCCAGCGATGGTCAGGATCGCCATGACCCGGGTTGCAGGGGAGGTGGTTGTGTACCTCATCGTGTGCTCACTTTCGTTGGTTTGGTGTCTGTTCGGTGTTGGTTTGGTGTCGGGTGGACTGCTTCAGCGGAGTTCTCTTGTCGAGGTTGGATTCGAAGGATGGCGAGACTCAGGCGGCACCGGGTCCCACGATCAACACGGCGATGACGAGCAATGCCAGGCCGGCACAGACGGCGATCCCGATCCGGGCTGCTCGCGGTATGCGCCAGCCATCATCGAGCGGGGCAACGATCGACCGCATGCTGACGACGATCGACGCGTACGTGACGACGAACAGCGCGGAACCGATGAGCCGACGTCCGGTCATGCCGCCGTCGAACACGTCGATCAGCACGATCACCGGCATCGCGCCTGCGACGAGGGTCAGCAGAAGGCGCACCGGCCAGGCCCAGTCGCTCCGCCATCGGGCCATCGAGCCTGCGGCCACCGTGGGCAGCATGATGGCGCCCGCCCCGGTGAACAGCGGCATCGTGAGGACCGCAGCGACGATCCTGGCCACCGTGCTCCATCGACGACGCGTGGCCGACGCACGCGCCGCCCACGCAATGGCGTGGCCGATGCCGGCGATGGCGAAGGCGACGACGATGAAGACGGTTCCACTCCACGTGAACTCCGGGTCGTCGGTCACCAACCGCATCCATCCTCGAGCGATCACGCCGATCACGGCCCCGATCGGCACGCCGAGCGGCACCAGCCACCACCTCGAAAGACGTCGCACGCGGCGGTCGCCATCGGTCGACAGGGTGATCGTGTTCGTGGCCCGGACGCTCATCACCGGTGGTCTCGGTTCGACCGTTCGGCGCATCGGTTCGCCTGATGGCAAGAGGTCTCGACTGGTCGACATGTTCTGACGGACGAGCCCGGCCACCGCACGGGTGACGCACGTGACCCGTGGCCGGCGTGTCACCCGAGACCCTCGCTGCTTCGTCTCCCCAGACGTAGCGGGTCGGGTCGGACCCGTCCGTGGTGGCGGTGGATCAACCCTCGACGCAACGTGATCAGCGCGACGCGGCCGCCCGCCTCACGTGCATGACTCACGATCCGCCGCCACTGCTGCATCGGAAGGAATGTGCGCTTCCGTACCGGTGTGCATACCGGTGACGGTGCGATTCCTGCCGGTGGACTTGGCATGCAGCAGTCGGGAGTCGGCCAGTGTCACCAGGTCAGCGAGCGCGGCCGTTTCGTCGCTGTCAGAGACGCCGGACGAGAAGGTGAACGGCGGCGTGCGGCCATCTCCGACAGCGGTCATCAGTTCGAGATGCACACGGCTCATCACCGCAGCAGCGTTCTCGCGGCGGGTGCCCGGCAGCACCACCAAGAACTCCTCACCGCCATAGCGGCACACGAGGTCGACATCACGGAAGGTGCGCTTCAACACCTGGGCGAACAGGCGGAGCGCGCGATCGCCGACGTCGTGGCCATGGGTGTCGTTCAACACCTTGAAGTGATCGAGGTCGGCGAGCACCACGGAGAAGGACCGGCCGTCGTGAACCAGCCGCCGCGCCTGGTTCTCGAGGCTGCGACGGTTGAGGAGGCCGGTGAGCGGGTCGGTGTTGGCCTGCACCTCGCTCTGGCTCATGGCGCGAACCAGACCGAGCCGCGATCCCAGCTGCTGCGCGACGGACGCCAAGGCGGTGCGTTCATCGGCCACGAAGCCCTGAGAGGCCGGCCGCACAGAGTGAACGACGCCCACCGACGACCCCATCACACTCACCGGAATGCAGATGGCGCTGATCGGAGAGGGTCCACGGTTGCGAAGGTGCGGACAGGTGTCGAATGCATCGCTGTCGTCGAAACTCAGCGCGTGGCCGGAACGGACCGCCGGACACTCACGAGGGGTCGCGACACTGCATTGGCACGTCCCACTGCAGGCCGGGTCGCTCGTGCTCGCCGCCCTCGAGAGATGAGCCCGGCTGGAGTCTGCGAGCAGCACCTCGGCACACGTCCCTTCCGTGCGTGTCTGGATCGCTCGAACGGCAACCTCGAGCACCGATGACTCGTCAGCGGCCATGTCGAGGGCGCGCACGAGGCGTGAGTCGAATTCGCGACGACCGCTCTCGGCTCCCAGGAGCGCTTCACGAGTGTCGGCCTCACGGCGCTGTTGCATCAGGAAGTAGCGCAGCGGCAAGGCGATCAGGCCGAACAGCGCTGCGGCCGACAGCGCGACGTAGACCGGGAACACCCACGCGCCCTCGGCGACCGCATCGGCGGTCAGCGCACACGCGATCATCACCAGCAGGACCGCGACGACGTTGAGGCCGATCATCGGCCAACTCCCGCTCATCGGATCGAAGGCGGCGCGCGACTGCAAACGTCGCGTCGCAGGGTCGGCTAGCGCCGGGCCGCCCGCGGATGACATCCGGTCGTCCACGCTGTCCACATCGGTACGCTCGGCGCGATTCTTGAGGGCTTTCACGTCAAGGATCGGGTCAAGGATCACGTCAAGGATCGGGCCGGCGATCTGGGCGACGGGGTGCACCCGCGGATGGTCACCACACACACCCACGGAACCGGCAGAAGAGCCAAAATGTCCGTGCGCGGGCCCCAGCTCAGAGCGGCCGGTTGAGGGCCACGTCCCAGCCGACGATCACAGGAGTTCCCGCCGAGCCGTCAGCGGTCGTCGGCCACACCGTGAACTGGATTGTGCCGTAGCTCAGCACCACTTCATCACCGGGGAACTGTGCGTCCTGCTGGCTCTCGTCGCTGAACTGACCGAACGTCACGTCGGTCAGCACGATCTCGGCGAGGCGGGTGCTGCCCTCGCCGAGTCGCTCGACGGTCAGGGTCACCTCGGGGATCACCTGTCCGGTCACCACGGCCAGCATCAACCTCGGGCTGGCGACATCGAGCAGCTTCGACGCAATCAGCGGGCTGAAGGCGGGCCTGCCGGCGCTCGCGCCGCCGCCGAGGATGCCAGAGTTCTCCACCTCGAACCGATACCCGGTGAGCTCGATCTCGTTGGGGTGCCGCTCCGAGACAGATGATCCGGCGATGCCCGCGACGTTCAGATAGATCGCCACGTCCGGCGAGGCCGCACACGACATGTCGCAGCCCGCACCCGGCGCACCCGCCGGCCCGGTTGGTCCAGCGGGCCCCGAAGGACCGACACCGCCGTTTGCACCGTCGGTACCGTCGACACCCGCCGGGCCGGGAGCGCCTGCCGGACCCGTGGCGCCGATGGGTCCGCTGACACCCGCCACCCCGGCAGGACCGATCACGTTCCACACCACTCGTTCCTCGCCGCGACGGCACCCCCTGCCGTCGTCGGGGAGGCGCAGGAACCCGCCCGCGCTCCGACACGCGACCACCTGGTCGGTGCTCGAGGTCGACGACGCGACCGCCATCGTGGTGACAGCCAGCAGTGGCAACGCCACCAGACCACCGACCAGCCAACGTGCTGAGTGCTTCATGACCACAACCTCCCGGCGACCGGATCGGGCCGGCTCGCGCTACATCGATGTCATCGGCGTGGAGGCGGACCGACTGAGACAAGAGATGATCAGAGGTGGTGGCTCAGATCGTCAAACAACGACGGACAGCGCCGAGCAGGCGCAGGCGATCAAGAAGTGTGCAGAGGGTCAGGCTGCATCGGGGCGACGCATGGCCACGATCAACAAGATGCCGAAGCCGAACAGGAGCAGGGCAAGACCGAGTGCACTCATGTTCGGCTGACCGGTGACCGGCAGGCCGCCACTGTCAGCTCCAACCACGGGCACGGTCGGCGGTGCCTGGGCGACGACGGCCGTGGTGGCGGGTGCGCCACTCGGTCCGCTCGGAGCGGTGATCACCACCGAAGCCACAGTCACGACCGTGGGCGGCACGGTTGGGGACACGGTAGGCGCCGGCAGGGTGGCCGTGGGTGCTGTCGTCACGGGGACCGTGACCCCCGGAGCACTGGTGGCCGGAGCAGTGGTGGTCGGGCCGGCGCACACCGGGATGGTGTTGGTGCCGGTGTCGAAGCTCCAGCCGATGGCGCCTGTGGGATCGTCGAATGCCGACACGCTCACTCGCCAGTTGTGCGTGACCGTGGGATCGCCGAACGCGAAGGACACGCTCGTCGACGCTCCGAAAGCGGTCGTGGCTCGCTCGGTGCCGTCGATCCACACGCGCACGGTGTTGACGCCGTCGGCGTTGTAGTCGGTGAGCGACACCGACAGGCCGGCCTCGCAGCTCGCAGTGATCGGGGCGGTGTGTGCGGAGGCGGTGGTCACCAGCCCCACGATCATCAGCGCAGCTGCGGCCACACCCCACATCGCCTTCACCGTTGTTCCGGAGACCGCCCTGGACGCTGCCCTGGATGTTGAAATCATTCGTGCTTTCATGAGGCCACCCCGTTCCGTGCCGGCTGGTTCCCGTTCTCGTCCAATTTCGATGACGCCGTCTGGCCACATCTTGACCAATTCTTGAAGGTTAGCGGGGGATGGGGGCCGGCGCAGCAGGGATTCGACCTGGCCAGCCAGCTCGATCAGCGCGAGTCGACCAGCCCTGCCAACGCGACGATGCCGTCGTACACGTCCACGAAGCGCGTGGTGAGTGGAGACATGCCGAGTCGCACCAAGTCCGGTTCGCGAAAGTCAGGGATCACCCCGCGCTCGATCAGGGCAGCGGTGAGCTCCTTCGCACGGGGATGCACGATGGAGACGTGACCGCCTCGCCGTTGCGCCGCTCGCGGCGTGCACACGTCGAGACCGTGGTGATCGCACAGATCGATCGCATAGCCGGTGATCGCCCGAGCCTTGTGAGCGATCGCATCGATCCCCGCTTCCGCCGACACCGAGATGCCGCATTCGGCTGCGGTCAGCGCCAGAATCGACGGGGTGCCGATGAGCATCCGGGCGATGTCGGTCCGGGGTTTGTACGTCGGGCCCATCGCGAACTGGTCACGTTGGCTGAACCAACCCCAGATCGGCTGGCCGATCGTTCCCTGGAGCTCGTGTGCCACGTAGGTGAACGCGGGCGACCCCGGCCCACCGTTGAGGAACTTGTACGTGCATCCGACCGCGAGTTGTGCGCCTGCTGCGTGGAGATCGATCGCGAGCAAACCGGCAGCGTGCGAGAGGTCCCACACCACCATCGCGCCGGCTGCGTGTGCGCGCGCAGTCTCCTCCACCACGTCGACGACTTCGGCAGTGCGGTAGTCGACCACCGAACGAACGATCACGGCGACGTCGTCCAGCACATCGAACCCGTGGCGCACGCTGCGACCCGTGGCCGCGGCCACGCCATCCACCACGTAGCGATCGCTCGGGAAGTCGTGTTCGTCGACCACCAGGATCGAACGATCGGGCCGCAGCGCCGCAGCACCGTGCAGCAGCTGATAGAGGTTCACCGTCGTGGAGTCATGCACCACCACTTCACCCTGCCCTGCGCCGATGAGCGGCGCGAGCAGATCCCCCACCCGTTGCGGCTGGTCGATCCAGTGTGACCACGATCGGATCAGGTCACCGGCCCACTCGCGCTCCACCACCTGCTGCAGGCGGGCGATGGTCCGTCGCGGCGTTCGTCCGAGGGAGTTCCCGTCGAGATACACGAGCGAGGGATCGCCGATCACGAACTCGTCACGCCAGCGGGCGAGCGGATCGGCAGCGTCGAGTGTGAGCGCCGTCGCGCGGGAGAAGTCTCGGTCGGGGGCGTTGCCGGTCATGGCCGGCAAGCCTGCCAGATGGCACCGCTGGGCACACGGGCGACGCTGAGTCGCCGATCTTGAGAGTTCCCTGACACGCCCCCATTGCGAATGCATTTCATTCGACGCGAGACTGACATCTGCATGTCGTCGGGGCGGAACCTGCGACCTACGAGGGGTGGAAGATGAACACGATCGGTGCTCGCACACTGATGATGCGGGCAAAGGTGAACCTCGTCGGGACGCCGATTGGTCACGCATACGAGCGCGCGCGCTGGGCGTCGTACGTCGTGAAGCGGTACCGACACCCCGAGCTGTGGGACTTCTATCTCGAGCCGTATCGATTCGATCTTGCGCTCACCCACCTCATCCGCGACGACTCCCACTGCTTCGATGGTGGCTGCCACGTCGGGTCGGTGCTCGCCCAGATGGTGAACCTCGCGCCCAACGGCTCGCACACCGCCGTCGAACCGGTGCCGAACAAGGTGAAGGCGCTGTCGCGGCGTTTCCCGCAGGTGAACCTGGTGGCCGGCGCGCTCGGCGCCGAAAAGGGCGCGATGACCTTCTTCGACGACCACTCCGGGTTCGCCTCGTTCCATCCCGATCCGTTGAACACGGCCGCCGACTCGGGCCGCGAAGTCGAGGTGCACACGATCGACGACATCGTCGGAGACGGGCGGCTCGATCTGCTGAAACTCGACATCGAGGGTGCCGAGCTGTGGGCGCTGAAGGGTGCCCGTAAGACCGTCGAGTACAGCGAACCGGTGGTGGTGATCGAGTGCGGACGCGACGGTGTGCTGGCCCCGTTCGGCTACACCCGAGCCGACATGCACGAGTTCGTGACCGACGAACTCGGGTACTCGATGTACTCGATCGTCGACTTCCTCTACGGCCGAGATCCGCTGAGTCGGGCCGAGTTCGACCGCGCCGGGGTGTACCCGTTCCGCGGGTTCAACTACGTCTGCGTTCCCACGGCGCGCGTCGTTCCGCGGCTCATCGCAGAAGGTGCGCGGGAACGACTGTTCTGACTCGGCAGCGCCTTGCTCGGCGCTGCCTTGCTCGGCTTTGGGGGCGTCATCTCACCAGGTCGACGAAGCTGGCGTGGCGGACGTAGCCGTCGTTGGTGAGCTCCGCGATCTCGAGCCGGGCGGTCAGTCGTGGCTGCACCCACTTCGCAGTGCGTGAGTGTTCACGCGGTGGAACCGGGTCGAACGGACACACGTCGGTCGTCAGCGGCTTCAACAGCCCGATCAACTCCTCCAGCCGTCGTTGGGTGAACCCGGTACCGACGCCTCCTGCGAACCGGAGCGTGTCTCCGTCGCGTCGTCCGACGAGGAGTGCTCCGAGGGTCGAGCTTCGAGTGCCGCTCCCTGCGGTGTAGCCGCCGATCGCCACGTCGATCGACACGCGATTCTTCACCTTGCGCCAGTTGGGACTGCGCTTGCCCGGCGCGTAGGCACTACCGAGCCGCTTGGCCATCACCCCTTCCAACCCCTGCGCAGCAGTGGCGGCCAGCAGCTCTGCACCCCCGCCGATGCGATGTCCCGGCACGGTCCAGTTGTCACCAGGGTCGAGCAGGTTGCTGAGCAGTTCGCGGCGCTGCTCATACGGCAGGCCGGTGGTGTCGGTGCCGTCGATCTCCAGGACGTCGAAGGCCTGGAACACCACTTGCGTCTGGTGACGTTGGAGGCCTTCGAAGCTGGGCCGGCCATCGTCGCCGAACACCACGATCTCACCGTCGAGCACGGCTCGCGTTGCGTTGACGGCACGCCAGATGCCGGCCAGTTCGCCGTAGGTGCGTGTGACGTCGAGGCCACTGCTGCTCTGCACCCGCACACGTCCGGCACCACCATGGGCGCCGTCTCCTTCGGCACCCGCTGCCGAGTCGACGAACACGATGGTGCGGTATCCGTCCCACTTGATCTCGTACGCCCAACGATCGTCATCCGCCGGGAGTTGGCCGAGCGCCGCCTTCATCGGGGCGACGGGAAACTTCACGACCTGCCAGGGACCCTGCTCGAGAGCACACCTTCGGCGTCGAGCTGACACAACCGTTCCGCGTCGATTCCCAGCAGCTCACCCAGAACGGCGTGGTTGTCCTCGCCGCGGTACCGAGGCTCGCCGCGCACACCCACGTCGCTGCCGGCGAAACGCCATGGAGCGTTCGGGATCCGCATCGTGCCGCCACCGCGATCGCTCACGGCCACGGTGACCTGTCGAGCTGCCGCCCAATCGGTGTCGCACACATCGCGCACCGAGCGCAACATGCCGGAAGCCAGTCCCTGCTCGTCCATCGCTCGCTCGATCGAGTCGGTGTCAGGCATCGTGGCGGCCCACGCCCGCAACTCATCCATCAGCTCATCGAAGTGCGCGAGGCGCGACGACACATCCGCGAACCGCGGATCCTGGAACAACTCCGACCTGCCCGTCGCGTTGACGAACCGATCGAAGGTGCCCTTCTCGGCCGGATGCCCGGCCATGATCGCCGAGCGGCCGTCGGCG
>JAYSLK010000328.1:0-1662 GCA_043725585.1 Actinomycetota bacterium | reverse complement strand
GCTGGCGCGCCCCACAGCAGGAAGACCACTCGTTCGGCCTTGTCGTTCACCACCCTCAGCACCTCGTCGGTGAACGTCTCCCACCCCTTGCCATGATGTGATCCTGCTGCACCGCTGCGCACGGTGAGGCAGGTGTTCAGCATCAGCACCCCATGAGCGGCCCACGCCTCGAGGTTGCCGTGGCCTGGTGGCTCGATGCCGAGGTCGGCCCGCAACTCGAGGAACACGTTGTGAAGCGACGGGGGCGGCTTCACGCCACGTCTCACCGAGAAGCACAGGCCATGGGCCTGACCGTGCCCGTGGTATGGGTCTTGACCGAGCAGCACGACCCGCGTGGATGCGTAGGACGTGAGGTGGAGCGCGTTGAAGACATCTTCGGCCGGGGGATAGACCGTCGTGCGCGCTCGCTCGGCGGCGAGATAGTCCTGCAGTTCGCGCCAGTACGGCTTGTCGAACTCGCCGCGGAGCAGCGGATTCCAGTCGGTCGTGGTCACCTCGGGAGTCTGGCAGGACGGCGACCCGAACCGCGTCGCGTCGCATCGACGGTGGGAGGACGTCGGTGCCGACGGGTCAGCCGTCGGAGCCGTCCGGGCTTCCGGAACCCCCGGAGGTCCCGCCCTCGTCGGAACGCTCGCCACCCCCAGAGCCGCTGCCGCCGCCGCTGCCGTCTCCGCCGCTACCGCTACTGCTGCCGCTGTGGTCGATGTCGTCGTCGGTGTCGTCATCGGTCGTGTCGGGCCCGCCGCCGGAGATCGTGCTGGCCGTCGTGGTGGCCGTGGTGGTGGCCGTGGAGGTGGCCGGCCGGGACTCTTCGGATCGGTCTGCGCGGAGCCGGTTGCCGTCGATCCGGACACGCAGGCGCGTGCGATGAGTCGATGACGTGAACGTCACCTCCAGCTCGTCAGGATCACCCTCGGTGACCGCCGCCGTGAAGCCGGTGGCGGCCACCGGGTAGCTGGCGAACGACAGCACACCCGCTTCGACGCGCACGTCGACCGCTCCACCGATGCCGCTCAAGGTACGAGTCTCGGTGGCCGCGACGACCACATCGAACAGTTCGTCGCGGTCGTCGTCACCGGTGGTGAGGGTGGACCCTTGGTCGTCGGGGTTCGTTGCGCTGATGGCGGATCCCTCTGGACTCGATGTGGCGGTCGAGGCGACGTCGGTCTCCGGCGTGGTCGACACGAAGGACGAGTCGATCGCCAGCGATGTCGTCGATGCCCCGATCGACTCGTCGTCCTGGGGCCGTGCGATCGTGGTCGGCGCCTCGGCGCTGGTGAGCCGCCCTCGGGTCTCGCCGGTGTTCATCGCATACACGGTGCCGAGGAGCAGCACCGACACGCCGGCCGATCCGGTGATCGCCACCGCCCGTCGCCGGCGAGCACGCGTGACGCGTCGACGCACCTGGGCATGGGCCCCGTTCAGGTCGGGCTCGCCCCCTGCGATGGCGCTCAGGCGCGCCGACACCAGGGCATCGATGTCGTTGATGTCGTTCATCTCGCTCATCTCGCTCATCTCGCGTTCCCGTCGTTCATTCGTCGTTTCCTTGATGTCGTCCTGGCGCTGCTGGGCCGTTGATCGTGCCGCGCAATCGCTCGCGACCCTGGTGGAGGTGGAACTTCACGGCACCGTCGCTGATGCCGAGCGTCGCTGCGATCTCGG
>JAYSLK010000327.1:0-2046 GCA_043725585.1 Actinomycetota bacterium | reverse complement strand
CACGCTCGAACGGTCGTAGATCGGCACCCAGTCGTCGGCGACGTCGTAGAGGGCGGCCAATCCCGCCGGTCGATGGGGCACACCGAACTCGGGCACACGCCGGGCGAGGCGGTACATCGTGGTCTCGAACCTCTCGACCGACGTCTGCTCGTCGTACTGGTCGGGATCATCCACCCACTCGAGCGCATCGCACGCCGGTTCGGTTCCGCCCACCAGCAAGGTGCCTCCCATCTGTGGGCGGAAGTACTGGCCGATATCGAGATCGCTCACGATCGGCGCGCCGTCATCGAGTCGGAGACCTGCCGGCGCGGGCACTGCGAACACCTCCTGGCGCAATGGCCGGTGATGGATGGTCATGTCGGTGTGCGCACCCGCGAGCGTGTTCAGGATCGCCGAGTGCGGTCCACCGACATTGATCACGACCGGCGCCTCCACCACCTCGCCGTCGGCAAGGCGGACGCCGGCGACGCGGCCGTCGGAGAACTCGACGCCAACCACATCGGCATGAAACCGGAACGTGGCGCCGTGCTGGGCGGCAGCGAAGGCGATGTTGCGCGCCGCGAGCATCGGATCGTCGACGAATCCGGCCCGCGGTTCGAAGATCGCCGTCAACGTGCCGTGCGCATCGTCGGCGAACGACGGGTCGTCCACCGGTTTCGGCGGGAAGAAGCGGCCGACGTCGAGTTGGGGGAAGCGAGCCGCGATCTGTTCGGTCTGGAGCATCTCGTAGTCGATGCCGACGTGGTCCCACAGGTCGGTGATACGGGTGAACGAGAACTCCGGGGTGTCGAACAGCAGCATGCCCGTCTCGATGAAACGACACATCCCATCCGGGTCCCGAGTGCCGAGATAGGTCTCCCAGTCGCGCCAGGCCGGAGCCGACTCCCATGCGGTCAGCACGCTGTCGAGGGTGGAGTAGCTGAAGCGGATGATCGACGAGGACGAACTGGTGGATCCCGCGCCGGGCACCCCTGCCTTGTCGACCACCGTGACGCATCGCCCGCTGCGAGCGAACTCGAGGGCGACGGCGGACCCGATCACGCCTGCACCGATGACCAGCACATCCGTTCCGGGATTCACGATTCGCAGCGTACTTCGCCACGCCTTTCCCACGGGAGGGTGGATGGTCCCGCGCCTGCGAGCGTCGATGAGCTGCGGAACCGCTGTGTCACCCCATGAGCGTGATGTGATCGCCTGACGACCAGTGGGCGGCCGATCGCCGCGGCGGCTGGGTCAGCCGACTCGCCAGGTCCAAGCGCACATGTCGGCTCCCACACCGTCCTCCACGACGAGCGGGGCGGGCTCCGTGCGCTCCACCAGCGTCCACACCGCCTGGCCATCCAGTCGCGCGAACTCCGCCGTGAATCCGAGCGGGTCGAGGACGTCGTCACGAAACGTGATCGTCACGTGCCCACCGGGGCGAACCACCGCGGCGAGACCCCGGAGCGCCTCTGGGCCCACGTGGCCATAGGTGAAGACTCCCACCGAGATGACGGCGTCGAACGTCCCGGGCGCGAACGGCAGCGGGTCGAGGAGCGAGCCCTGGAACAACTCGTCGTACAACCCCCTGGAGCGTGCGACGCCGAGCATCGCGTGCGACAGGTCGATGCCGACCAATCGACCGACGGCGAGTCGATGGAGCTCCGCCCCCACGAGACCCGTGCCGCAACCGGCATCCAGCACACTCGCATCGCTGCCTGCCCAGGCGAGGCAGCGGGCGGCGCCGACCGCGGGAGCCTGCCACTCCATCCCATCGAGGTCGTCGTCGTAGGAGGCGGCCCAGGTCTCGTAGCGGTCGCGCAGTTCGTCGGCGTTGCTGGCGGCATAGATCCATCGCAACCGGTCCCCGTCCACCCTCCGATCATTCCACGGCTCCGCCCATGGCCGGGCCAACAGGCAGGGGTCCGAGTGCCACGCACCACCCCGGGGTGACCGCTGGCACTCGATTCGAACGTGTGGGACTCGGGCTGGCGTGTGGGACTCGGGCTGGCGTGTGGGACTCGGGCTGGCGTGTGGGACTCGGGCTGGCGTGTGGGACTCGGGGAG
>JAYSLK010000326.1:0-3262 GCA_043725585.1 Actinomycetota bacterium | reverse complement strand
CTGGTGTTCTGGTGTTCTGGTGTTCTGGTGTTCTGGTGTTCTGGTGTTCTGGTGTTCTGGTGTTCTGGTGTTCTGGTGTTCTGGTGTTCTGGTGACCGTCCGGGTCACCCCGATCGTGCACGCAGCCGGTCTGCCTCGACCGGTGCGTTCGGTGCGATCACCCGGTTCACGACACGTACTCGTCGGTGCCTCGGGTGACGACGACCTGGCCGCTCTCCTCGAGCGCCCGGATCACTCGAACGATCGATCCTTGTGCTTCCTCGACGGTCTTCATCTTCACGGCGCCGAGCAGGGTGATCTCCTCGTCGAGGTTCTGTGCGGCTCGTTCCGACATGTTGCGCATGATCTTCTGCTTCACCTCGGCGCGCACACCCTTGAGCGCGGTTGCCAACTCCTTGGCGTCGACCTGGCGCAGGACCAACTGCACTGCCCGGTCGTCGAGGGTGACGATGTCTTCGAACACGAACATGCGCGAACGAACCTCGTCGGCGAGCTCTTCGTTATGGTGTTCGAGTCCTTCGAAGATCGAGCGTTCCGTCGCTCGGTCGGAGCGGTTGAGGATCTCGATGAGGGTTTGCACACCGTCGGCGGCCACCTGGTTGGTCTGGCTCTTCACCACCGACGAGAGGCGCTTCTCGAGCTGCCCTTCGAGCATCGCGATCACTTCGGGCGAGCTCTGGTCGAGCGTGGCGATGCGGATCGACACGTCGCGCTGAAGCTCTTCCGGCAGGCCACCGACCACCATCGAGGCGATGTCGGCGTTCACGTGCGCCAGCACGAGGGCGATGGTCTGAGGATGTTCGGCCGAGAGGAAGTTGAGGATCTGCCGAGGGTCGGCGTTCTTCAGGAACTCGAAGGGCGCCTTCACCATCGTTTCCCTGAGGTTCTCGATGATCTCGGTGGCGCGCACAGGTCCGAGCGATGCCTGCAGCAGATCGTGCGCTGTCTGGAATCCGCCGCTCTGGAGGTGGTCACCGGCCACGACCAGGGCGGCGAACTCGGTGAGCGCGACGTCGCTGTCCTCTTTCCTGATCGTCGAGGACTTCACGATCTCCGCGGTGATCTGTGTGACCTCTTGGTCACCGAGCAGCTTGAGCACCTTGGCTGAATGCTCCTGCCCGAGCTTGAGCAGCAGGATCGCTGCCTTCTGCGCGCCCGAGAGATCGGACTGCGGGATCGCGGGGACCGAGTCGCTCATCGACGAGCCCCGGCCTTGTTCTCAGCGAGCCAGGCTCGCAGCACGTTGGCCACTTCCTGTGGACGGCGGTCTGCCATCTGGGACAGTTCGTTCATCACGATGGCATCTCGATCGGGTGGCCGACTGATCGCTATCGGCACGACCTGGGTCTCTCCGTTCGACGGGTCGATGGCCGAGCCGGGTCCGAGCGACGGTCGCGGGCCGGCGCTGATCTCACCGATGTTGATCGGCGTCACGGTCACCTTCCGAGCGTTCTTGGCGCTGCGGTAGCCGAGGATGAGCGCAACCAGGATCACCAGCAACACGGCGATCGTGCGTGCCATGCCCATCATCTGTGACTTGGCAGCAGCAGCCTCCTCGGCCTTCGCGAGCTCGTCGGCCTGGGTGCTGGCACTGGTGTCGAACGGCATCGCGGTCACCTCGACCGTGTCGCCGCGGCTCTCGTTGTACCCGATCGCGGCCTCGACCAAGGCTTGGATCTGGGCGACCTGTTCGGGTGGCACGGTCGCCTCATCGACGACGATCGCCACACTGACCCGATCCACGGTGCCTGGCACGATGGTCCTCTGCTCGACCACCCGGTCGACGGCGTACTGGGTGTCGGCTTCTTCCTTCACGTAGCCCGATCCGGCGACTGCGGTGCCGGTGCCGTCGTCGACGGTGATGTCATCGGCGGTGAGGGCACCGTCGGGACCGAGGATGCCGGTCTCATCGTTGGCTCCACTGCCTCCGGCACCATTGGCGCCTTCGGCATCGGCGCCGTACTCCTCGCGAGAGGCGCTGTTGGCGATGACGTACGGGACCTCCTCCGAGTCCGGATCGAGCGTTCCGTAGTTCTCCGACGTCTGCTGGGTCTGGTCGAGATCGAGTTGGGCGGTCACCGTGACGCCGACCTTGTTCGGCCCGAGCACCCGGCCGAGCATGGCTGCGATCGACGCTTGTGTCCGCGCCTCGTACTCGGCGGTGGCCTTCGAGCGTTCATTCGTCCCGCCGCCTGCGATCCCGCCCGTCCCGGAGCCACCGGCGGACAGCACGGTGCCATTCGCGTCGATCACCGTCACGTCTTCCGGCTTCATGTCCTTCACCGACGAGGCGACCAGATGTACGATCGCTTCGACCTCGTTGCTGGCGATGCCACTGACCCCTTGGCCGGCCACCAGCACCGATGCCGTCGGCGTCGCCGGCTCGTCGACGAAGACCGAGTCGTCAGGAAGGGCCAAGTGCACCGAGGCGCTCTGGACACCGTCGAGCGCGGTGAGCGTCTTGGCCAGCTCGCCTTCGAGCGCACGCTGGTAGTCGATCCGCTGCCGGAACTCCGAGGTCGTGATGCCTTGGTTGTCGAGTAACGCGTACCCCTCGTTCGACGTCGGCAAGCCCTCTCCGGCGAGAGCGACGCGAAGGTCGTACACATCGTCTTTGGGCACGAGCACCGTCTTGCCCGCATCCGTGAGGTCGTACTGCACGCCACGCGCAGCGAGCGAGTCGACCACCGATGCCGCGTCGGCCGCGTTGAGATCGGTGTAGAGCGCCGTCATCGGCACCGTCGACGACGTCCGCGACAGCACCATCCCCCCGGCGATCACGGTCAGCAGCACTGCGCCGAGGGTGATCTTCTGAATCGGGGTCAGCTTGCCGGCGAGGTCTTTCGCCCGGCCGAGCGCGTTGGGTTGTTCGGATGTTCCTGTGGGTGGCATTTAGACCTGCATGCGCATGATGTCGTTGAAGGCCTCGACGGCCCTGTTCCGCACCTGCACGGTGAGTTGTGTGAGGAGCTGAGCCTCGGTGGATGCGATGGTGTAGTCCTGGATCGACTGCAGGTCGCCGGTGGCCGCCTGCAACGCCAGATCGTCGGCCTTCGATTGTGCGGCCGAGAGCTTGTTCAGTTGATCGGTGAGCACGTTGCCGAACGACATGCCATCGGCGCCGCCGGCCACGGCGGCGGTGCGGTTGCCGGGCTGGATCGCCCCGGCCACGGTGACCGGGGAGATGGGCATGATGGGGAGGGCCATGATCACTTCCCGATCGACAGGATGGTCTCGTAGGCCTCTTTGGCGGCCTCGAAGG
>JAYSLK010000325.1:0-4294 GCA_043725585.1 Actinomycetota bacterium | reverse complement strand
AACTCGATCGTCTCCTCCACGATCTTCGGTCCGGCGAGGCGCTTCACGGTCCACAAAAACGCGCCCGTGGCGGCGTTGGTCACCTTGGCGAACGAGCGTGACGGGATCGTGAGTGCGCGATACACCGGGTTCGACAGGAACTTCACCAACCGGTCGGGAGCCTCGAGGATGTCGATCGCGTGCCGTGACGGCGGGGTGTCGATCACGACGAGGTCGTATTCGCCGCTGTGGTGCAGTTGATGCAGGCGTTCGATCGCCATGTACTCCTGCGCGCCGGCGAGCGAGCCCGCGATGCTGCGGTACACGCCGTTGTTCAGGATCGACTCCGCCGCGTCGCCAGCGCGGTCGCGGATGAGCTGGTCGAAGGTCTTCTCTGCGTCGAGCATGAGCGCGGAGAACGAACCCGGCCCGCTGACCGCATCGGCGACGAGGTGTGGTTGGTTCGATCCGGCTGCATCGATGCCGAGGGCATCGGCCAGTCGCTTGGCCGGATCGATGGTCACCACGACCACCCGGCGTCCGGAGCGGGCCGCGGCGAGCCCGAGGGCTGCCGCAGTGGTGGTCTTGCCGACACCTCCCGGCCCGCACGTGACGAGCAGGTTGGCGCTGTCGAGCAGGTGAGCGAGCGGTGCTCCGACCCGGCGGACGGTCATCGTGGCTGCTCCGGCTCGACCGCCAGCGCCTCGACAAGCACGTCGAGGTCGACGGACGCGAGTCGCGGGACGGTGAGCTTGGGCAACACGATGCGGGGCAACGGCAGCAGGTCGTCGAGTCGCGCGAGCTGCTCACGTTGCACCTGCAGCCGTGCCCAGCCGTACCGGCTCGACGACGTGAGGGCCGCCTTGTCGGCGGTCGACAGCGATGTACCGCTGCGTTTGGCCGCCGCTGCCGGCGTCAGCTCGAGCTCGGGGCGGTCGGGCCAGCAGGCGTTGATCACCAACGGCGCCAACGCGAGCCCCAACCGCTCGTCGACGTCGCAGGCCAACTCGATCAACTCGTTCACCGGCGTCTCCTCGGCGAGCGTGACGAGCAGCGCCTGCGACCGTTGATGATCAGCGAGCATCTCGGCGACCTCGTCGGCCTGCTGTCGCACCGGACCGCTGGCGACCACTTCCTGCAGCGCGCTCGCCGCTCGGATGAACGGGGCTGCATGACCGGCCGGAGGGGCGTCGACGATGATGAGGTCGGCAGCCTTGGTGCGCTCGAGCTCTTTGATCTTGCCCAGCACGAGAAGATGCTCCAGCCCTGGCGTCGACGCAGCCACCATGTCGAGGGATGCAGCCGATGCAGCGCGGCGAAGCAGCCCGCCGACGCCTTTGAGTTCCAGGTAGTCGCCGAATGCCTGGTCGGGCGGGATGGCGCGAGCCCGCACTCGGCCGCCACTGGCCGCAAACGTGCGCAGCAACTGATCGTCCTTCGTGAGGGCCTTGCCTCCGAGGAGCGGGCCGAGGCCTGGCTTGCCGTCCACCGATGCGAGCAGCACATCGGCACCGTTGCGAGCGCCCAACAACGCCAGCGCCGCCGCGACCGTGCTCGACCCGACGCCGCCCTTGCCCGCCACGAACAACACGCGCGCCGCGCCGAGCCAGGTTGGTTCCACGACGACGAGGGTAATGGGCGACGTCGTCGGAGAACCGCCAAGCCCACGGGACGCTCGTCACGTGAGGCCAGGTTGCGCGACGCTCATCGCACCGCGACGGAGCGGTCGAGTCGTCAGATCGGCGGTGTGACGGGGGCCGGATCGACGATGGCGCCGAAGGTCGAGCGCACGCTTGCGATCTGGCCATCGACCGACGCCTCGTAAGCGATCTCCGACAGGACCGGGCCGTTCACCGTCACTCGCACGTCGGCCGTGCCATCCGAGGGCACGCCGAGGGTGTTGGCGGCCACGGTTGCCACGATCGTTGCGGCGATCCCGTCCGTGCTGGTTCCGAGCACGGCCGAGGGTGTGCGCAGAGCCATCAGCGGGTCGGTGGTCGCTGGAGGACTGTCGAGCGCCTCCCACTCGCCGCCTTCGGGGAACACCCAGCTGCCTGCCGGTGTGATCAGGTAAGCCACGCTCGTGCCGTTCGACCAGATGGTGAGCCTCGTGCCGTCGCCCACCCTGTCCCCTTCGGCGACGAGCACTTCGGCGCCGCCCACGGCCACCGACGTCCGGAAGTGGTAGCCGCCGGCGAGCGAGTCGAGCGACGCCTGCAACATCGCGCCGGCATCGATCGGCACGGTCACAGAGGGGGCCTCCGTCGCGGCGGGTGCCGGAGGTGCCGACGTGGTCGATGGACCGGTCGCCGCAGCAGCCGGGTCGACCGATGCGGCCACGGTGATCACCGACGGTTCGGTGAGCGGTGCGCCGCTGGCGTCATCGGTACATCCAGCGGCCGCGGCGACCATGAGTGTCGCCGCGGCCGCGGAGATGAGTGCACGCCGGCGGCTCCCCGCGAACGCACCCGACATGTTGGGGGCCGGCATGTGGTCAGTCGTCGCTTCCCGAGCCGTCGGCGACGGTGTCGCCCGGTGCCGGCGTGGACGGCGCATTCGACTCGGTCGGGTTGTCGTCAGCGTGGTCTCCGTCGCCCTTGCCGCTTCGGCCGTCGCGCCGCCCGCCGTTGTCGTCGTCACTGTGTGCTGCATCACCATCGTCGTCATCATCATGGTTGTCATCGTCGGATGCGACCGGAACATTGAGTGAAGGATCGGGAGCATCGGAGCACCGAATCCGCTCGTCGACCTTCACCGCCAGCGATCCGTCGGCGGAACGAACTCGGATGCGGACACCCTGACCTCGCCCGAAACGAACCTCGACGCCCTTGCCCTCCACCTTCTGGCGCTCCGGGGTCGGCGTCACCTGATCGATGGTCAGGGTTCCGTCAACGGCGACGGTGAACAGGATCGACGCCTGCGTGCCGTCGCAGAGGGTGCCCTTCCACTCCTGCTGACCGAGAGCGTCGACACCGGTGAACGACGTCCTGATCTTCGACAGCGAGATCTGCACCTTGGCCTCGCTCGCGCCGGGTGTCGAGTCGTCATCTTCGCCGTCTTCGTCGTCGGTCTCCACCTTGGCCTTGATGGTCAGCCAACGGCTCTGGCCGTCCTGGCTGAAGCGGATCGCGACCTTTGCCTCTCGCTCGCCTGCCTCGTCGGGATCATCGCCGTCGCCGTTCGATGTCTTGACCTCACCGATCTCGGGGTTCGGGCCGCTGACGGCACCGAGGACGATGTTCGGATACCCTCCTTCGTCGACGATCTCGAACTCCACACTGCCGGGCGCACCGGGGAACACCTCGCCGGTCCAGCCGCCGAGGCCCAGGATGTCGGCGAGCGAGCCGGCTCGTGCCTCCACGCGCTGACCGCCGTTCCTCGACTTCACCACCACCTGCGCGGTTCCGTTCTCGTTCACGAACGCGACCTTGTTCGGTCGGGCAGCGACGGCCGTGAACCCGTTGGCCGGGTTGAGCGTCACGCTCGACAGCGCGCCACCGGGACCCGTGGTGATGTCGACGGTGAGATCCGCACCGAACAATGGCAGCGTGAAGCTGGCCGGTGCGGCCGCCGGCACGACCAGCGGCGCCGCCGGGTCGGGGCTCGTTGCATCGGCGGTCACGGGAGCGGTGCTGTCCGGCGCATCGGGCGGGGCGGCGGTCTCGGCATGCGCAACCGTGGCGCCGAGCAGGCCCAACAGTGCACCCGACAGCGCAAAGGCGGTCAACGTGCGTGCAACGGCTGCATGTCGCTCGTCGTGTGGAATCGTGGATGTCATAGGGATCTCCCAGGGTTCGGCCGCGCCCGTGGCGGCTGTTCACCCGGCGAGTTGCGGGGTGTCAGCGCAGGACACGTGGTTCATCGGACCAAGGTTTGGCAACACTGAGCGGTCTTGTGACTACCTTGCGAGACCGAACACCCACGGTGGTGGGTCGATCAGGCCAGATCAGGCCGGATCAGGCAGGATCAGGCCAGATCAGGGCAGATCAGGCCAGATCAGGGCAGCGCGCCGACCGACGCCAGCGCCAGGCGCAACAGGCGGTCGTGTCCCTGGGTCATCTCGCGGCGAACCGCCTCGCTGACCGCCTCTGCCGGCGCGTACCACACCAGCTCCAATGCCTGCTGCGTGGGTTGACAGTCGCCCGCAACCGGCACGACGTACGCCAGGCTGACGGCGTGGTGGCGCGGATCGTGGAATCCGCTCACCTCCGGGTCCGGGAAGTACTCCACCACCGTGAACGGCGATGGACTGGGCGGGATCTGTGGCAACGCGACAGGGCCGAGGTCTTTTTCGAGATGGCGCAGCAGCGCGTCC
>JAYSLK010000324.1:0-3407 GCA_043725585.1 Actinomycetota bacterium | reverse complement strand
TCGTGGCCAATGCCGGTCCCGACACGGCGACCGGCGTCACCCTCGCCGACATCTTGCCGGTTGGCCTGGTGTACGTCACCACCGTCTCTGCGACGCAGGGTTCCTATGCATCGGGTCCTGGGATCTGGACCGTCGGATCCGTTGCCAATGGCGCCAACGCCACCTTGGTCATCCGCACTCGCCTCAACCAGATCGGTGCGATCACGAACCGCGCCGAGGTGCAGACCAACAACCAGTGGGACGTCGATTCGACGCCAAACAGCCAAGGTGCAGTGGTCAACGAGGACGATGACGACACCGTCACCATCAACGCCGGCTCCACCAGCCTGGGCGACTACGTCTGGTACGACGTCGACCGCGACTCGGTTGCGGATGTGAGCGAGCCGGGCATCCCCGGCGTTCGCGTGATCCTCGAATCGGAAGGTCTCGACAACACCTTCGGCACCGCCGACGACTTCTGGGGACCCGATGGTGTGTTGGGCGGGGGCGACGACATCACCGTGACCGATGCATCCACCAATGCCACCGGCTTCTACGGGTTCTCCAATCTGCCGACGGGCGACTACCGGGTGCGGGTCGACACAACGACGCTGCCGTTGGGCATGGCGCCCACGTTCAACGACGACGCCCCCAACACCTCCGACCCAGACCTCGACCACCGCTCGGGCGTGATCACACTCAACTCGAGCCTCGGCTACCTCTCCGCGGACTTCGGCTACAGCGGCACCGGATCTCTCGGCGACACCATCTGGCTCGACATGAACAACTCGGGTGGCTCCGTCCAACAGGTCGGCGAACCGGGTCTGCCCGGTCTCGACGTCACCCTGGTGTGGGGCGGATTCGACGGCAACCTGTCGACCACCTCCGACAACATCACCTACCCGATCGCCACCACCAACGCGTCAGGTCAGTACCTGTTCGCGTTCTTGCCCGCCGGACCGTACCGGGTGACGGTCGACTCGGCCGACGTCCCCGCGGGCACCGTTCCGACGTTCGATCTCGACGGAACCGGCACGGCGAACGTGGTCACCACCTCGCTCACCGCCGGCCAGAACCGTCCCGACGTCGACTTCTCCCACGCCGGCACGGGTTCGATCGGTGATCGTGTCTGGTACGACCGCGACAGCGACGGCATCCTGGATCCCGGCGAGACGGGCCTGGCCAACATCGACGTGAGCGTGGTGTGGCTCGGCGCGAACGGCGTGTCCGGCGGCGGCGACGACGTGATCTTCAGCACCACGACCGACGCCACGGGCACCTACCTCGTCGATCACTTGCCGGCCGGGAACTACACCGTGATGGTCGACGGCGCCGATCTCCCGCAGGGCATGCAGGCCACCTTCGACCTCGATGGCACGGGCACCACCCACGTCACCGCTGTCAGCCTCACGTCCGGCCAGGACAGGGTCGACGTCGACTTCGGCTACGTGGGCCTTGCCTCGATCGGGGACAAGGTCTGGTTCGACATCGACGGCGACGGCTCCTCGGCGCCCGAGCCGGGAGACCCAGGTCTGGCCGGGGTTGGCGTGACGGTCCGTTGGGCCGGCCCCGACAACGTGTTCGACAACGCCGACGACGTCGTGGTGATCACCACCACCGATACCGCTGGCGACTACCTGGTCACCGACCTTCCCTTCGGACCGGTGCGAGTGAGCATCGCCCCTTCGTCGTTGCTCGGGTTCGAACCCACCTACGACGGTGACGGCATCGGCACCGCGAACACCGTGACGATCACCCTCACCGCCGACAATGTCGGCACCGTCGGTGTCGACGAGGCCAACCGTCGTGACGCCGACTTCGCCTACACCGGCACGGGTTCGATCGGCGATCTGGTGTGGGAGGACATCGATGCCAACGGCTCGCTCAACGGTCTCGAGCTCGGCCTCGACGCCGTCGGTGTGACGGTCACCTGGGCGGGCCTCGACGGCGTGCCCGGCAACGGTGACGACGTCAGCTGGACCACCTCGACCGCCGGGGGTGGCTCGTACCTCGTCGACCGACTCCCGGCCGGCACCTTCACCGTCGTGGTCAACACCTCCACCCTGCTCCCTGGCCTGGTCAGCGTCAGCGAGCTCGATCCGACGCGCGATTCACGCACGACCGTCGCCCTGACGCCGGGCCAGGACCGCATCGACGCCGATTTCGGCTACCAGTTGCAGGCCGACCTCAGCATCGACAAGTCGCACACCGGACGGTTCGAAGTGGGACAGAACGGCGTGTACAGCCTGCTCGTTCGTAACCTCGGTCCGGCGTCGGCTGTCACCCCCCGCGTCACCGACGTTCTGCCAACTGGTCTCACCTATGTGAGCGCCACCGGCACGGGGGTCACCTGTGCGGCCACCGGTCAGTCCGTCGGATGCGACCTCGTCACCATGGCGGTGAATGCGACCACCACGATCACGCTCACGGTCGCCGTCGGGCGCTCCGCTGCGCCGAGCGTCGTCAACAGCGCAACCGTGACGTCTCCCACGGCCGACCCGGTGCCGACCAACAACACCGACACGGATCCGACCGACGTGCCACTGGCCGACCTGTCGATCAGCAAGCGCCTCGAAGGCAGCCTGGCGGCCAACGCCACGGTCACCTATGTCCTCGAGGCCACCAACCTCGGCCCCAGCCCGTCGGGTGCACCGATCGTCATCACCGACGATCTGCCGGCCGGGCTCACCTTCGTCGATGCCACCAGCACCGGCGCGACGTGTGTGAACGAGGGCCAACTGGTCACCTGTCGGTCGAACGCGGCCGTCGCCGTCGGCCAGGTGGTGAGGGTGGACGTCAGGGTTCGGGTGACGGCACCCGCAGGCACCTCGATCGTGAACAACGCGACCGTGGCCGGCGATCCAGCGTTCGGGTCGTCGGTGCCCACCGACCCAGCGGTGGCGAACAACGGCGCGTCGACCCCATCGGCCGTCGTCGCGACAAACCTGCCGGTGACCGGGTGGGCCCTGATCCGCCAGTGGTTGCAGACAGCTCTGTGGTTGGTCGTCCTCGGTGGTTTCACCGTGCTGATCGGCCGGCGACGTCGCCGCTCGACCCCGTTGACATGATCGGCGATCGGGCCGCTCATCGGTCGACTCAGGTGACGAGCGCTGCCAACGCCGCGACCGCGACCACGAATCCGACCACTGCCATCGCGACACTGCGTCCGCGGGGCGCCTGCTCGAGATCGCCCTCCTGGCGCGGTGATTCGGGCGGGCGCACGAGGGCCATCACGTTTCCCATGAACATCGCTCCACCGAGTGCCAACAGGATCCAGACGATCAGGTCGTCGCCGAGCAACAGCCCGGTATCAGCAGCCAGCAGCATGGTCGCCAGTGTGCCTTCCGGACACGATGCCGCCACCACAGCATGAAAGACTTTCTCCATGGGCTATCACCACATCGCGTTCGCCACTCGTGATTCGGAGG
>JAYSLK010000323.1:0-3168 GCA_043725585.1 Actinomycetota bacterium | reverse complement strand
TGACGCTGGGCCAGTCGGTTCCAACGATCGGACCGTCGGGCGAAGGTGCGCACGATCTCGTTGCCGTCGTCGTCGGACTCGGCGTTGCGGCCGAACGGCGCAAGGCGAGCGAGCTCGACCAGGGTGCGCCTGTCGAGACCGTCGCTCACGACCGACATCATCAGGCGCAGCACCTGACCCGCAACCGAGCCTTTCAACTGCGGCGCCACCTGGCCACGAGCGGCGATACCCACTGCGGCGAGCGAGGCCGCGATGGCGCTGCGGTGTGGGCCGGACGGCGGATAGAACACGGCGATGCGGTCGGCGACCACACCGGTCTCGAGGAGGCCGACGATGCGGCGTGTGACGACGCGCACCTCCTCGTCGTGGTCGGGGCACGACACCACGGTTGCACGACGGTCGGGTGCCAGATGCTCGGGTGGGTACACCTCGGAGTCGACCAGCCGCGAGACGTGTGGTGCCACCGACA
Source organism: Actinomycetota bacterium (assembly GCA_043725585.1). Lineage (GTDB taxonomy): Bacteria > Actinomycetota > Acidimicrobiia > Acidimicrobiales > Ilumatobacteraceae > VFMC01. The sequence goes on along the minus strand of JAYSLK010000323.1, from coordinate 2,699 downwards.
GGTCGGGATTCCGCGAGGTGGTGGCCACCACCGCCACCCCGGGCGCCCGCGCCACGAGCGCCTGCAACATCGCCACGTGAGCCGGGTTGAACTGCTGGGTGACCACCAGCACCACCGGCGCCATGGCGAGTGACTCGTCGTCGAGGAGAGGGTCGCTCAATCTCCTGGTCGCGATGCGGACGATCTCGGCGGAGTCGAGCAGTCCCTGGGCCAGCAGGCGTTCGCGCACTGCGGCCACGACCTGCACGACGGCGGACGCGCTCTCGCGTCCTGCGGTGAGCGAGCCCAGTGCAGCGACGGGGTCACTCGGGAGAGTGAACGCCCCGACAAGGGTGCCGGCAGCCCGCACGATCGCGTCGTGGGTGGCTGGATGATCGGCGCACGTCGCGAACGCAGCGGGTCGCGTGCGCGGATCGGCGAGCATCTGCTGCACGACGGCCAACACTGCAACGTCGGGTGCCATCCGCCGGCGACCGAGCTCGGGCGCGGCGATCTCGTTGGCCAGACGGAGGGTGCCGCCGATCTCCGCGCCGCACGACCCGCCGTTCAGCGGAAGGGCACGACGCAGACCATCGACGGTGGCGCTGTCGGGTGCGATCACGCGGACGAGGCGCAACGGGTCACCCGCCTGCAGGAGGCGGATGGCCTCGCCGACCGCCGCGGCCATCGGACGACCTGGTGCGGTCCAGCGAACGATCGGCGACGGCTCGGTTGGGATGGCCGTGTCGGGCGCGACCTCGTCGCCGGGCTTGCTCATCTAGACGTAGTACCGCGGATGCCAGATGCCGCGAGGATCCTCGCCGGCGACAGGCATCCGCCACGTCTGCAGCCGGGTGGTCGGCGCATCGAGTCGAACGGCGCACAGCGCGCGCGGCTGATCGGCGGTGCCATCGACGTAGCTGTCGGCCCATTCGTCGCGTGTGTAGCGCTTCGCGATCTGTCGATAGATGGGCTGCCACGCAGCGTCGTCGCCCGGTGCGTGCAGCACCTCGACCACACCCTGCACCACGACCTTGCGATAGGGGGCGGCTTCTTCGTCGATGCTGATGCCCACCCGTGGGTCGCGCCGCAGATTGCGCCAGATGACCGCCGGTTGACGCGGGGTGAAGCAGAGGGCGCCGTCGTGGATGATGAACCACAACGGCAACACGCGGGGCATGCCATCGTCGTCGGTGGTGCCGATCCGCGCCAGGTGGCCTGGTTCGGCGAGGAACGATTCGACCTCGGTGGAGCTGAGCGCGGGCACGTGACGAACTTACCCCGCGGGTGTGACAGCCGCCGGCGCCCCCGGCATGTCGGTGAGCAGGAGGACGGTTCAGGGAGCGTCAAGGTGCTTCTCGGGTCGAGTGGCGGGGGAGTATCCGGGTGGTGGTCGCGCTGGTGGGTCTTGACCCTGGGTGAGACTGACCGACTGTCTTGATGGTGCATCGTGCTCTACTGGCGCTGTGACGAACGACGCGGAATTCGATGACAAGCATCGCCGTGCATCGTTCAGCGCTCATGCCGAGGCGTACGGAGATGGTCGTCCCGGTTATCCGTCGGCGTTGTTTGACTACCTTCAATCGTCGTGCGGTCTTCGGCCGGGGTGCGAGGTGCTGGAGATCGGTCCTGGTGCCGGGCAGGCCACAGGGCCCTTGCTCGACACAGGAGCACAGGTTCTGGCTGTTGAGGTCGGCCAAGCGTTCGCTTCACTTCTCCGAAGGAGATTCGAGAGCCGCCGATTTGAGGTACGACAGGGCGAGTTCGAGACCGTTGATCTGGACCCGGAGGCTTTCGATCTTGTTGTTGCGGCCACGTCGTTCCATTGGGTCTCTCCCCAATCGGGTCTTGATCGAGTCGCCCGCCTTCTCAGGCCCGGTGGATCGGTCGCCCTCTGGTGGAACCATTATGGGGAACCAGGTCGTTTCGATCCGTTTCGCGAGGCCGTGCAGCCCCTACTCGAGCAGCACGCGCCCCAGTTCGCCGAGTCCGCTGGCATCGGCGGGGCCGGTATCGGCGCCCACCCCTACGCCCTCGACGTAGGCGCGCGCACGGAAGAGATCAACAGCAACGGCAGGTTCGGGCCCGTCGAGCACGTACTGATTCCTTGGACTGCCAACCAGACCTCACATCAGATGCAGCAGTTTCTCAGCTCTCTCTCCCATTGGATGGCACTCGAAGCCAAAGTACGAACGGAGCTGTTGCACGCGGTCGGTGATCTCATCGACATCAGATTCGGTGGCGCTGTGGATCGCCCATTCCTCACGGCGATCTACGCTGCTCGACGGCTTGGCTAGTCCGCCTCGAGCGGCGGGTGGAGCGATCAGGCCGCCGGGAGGTCGATGAGCAGGTGCTGCAGCAGCAGCGCTTCGTTCGGGTTGCGTTCGAACGCCTCGAGTGCCCGGTGGATGCGATCGACCGCGTGAGCGGCCGCATCGGGTCGGGCGGCGGTGCCCTCGACGAGCGAGTCGCGATACACCCCGGCCATGACGGCCAGCGCGCTGCGCAGTTCGTCGATGCGGTAGCGGCGCACCTCTCGTTTGTGCTTGTCCTCGAGCGCCTTGCGCCCGCTGCCGCGCTCACCGGCGGCGGCAACCCGTGTCTCCAGCTCGGTGATCTCCGCGGCGTGGATCGGGGTGAGCGACGCCGTCGCCTCGTCGCCGAGCTTGGTGATCTCCTCGACGATGGTGGCCACGGTGAAACCGGTGCCGTCGAGGCGG
>JAYSLK010000322.1:0-10228 GCA_043725585.1 Actinomycetota bacterium | reverse complement strand
GCCGATCAAGGCTCGCATCATCACCCGCGAGGAGATCTACTGATGGCCCGCTCCAACGCAGAGCTCAAGGAGCTCTCCCTGTCGGCACTGGTCGACGAGCTGCGCGCGACGAAGCAGGAGGCGCTGAACCTTCGCTTCCGCAATGCCACCGGTCAGCTCGACAACAACGCCGAGATCAACACGGTGCGACGTCAGATCGCACGCATCAACACCTACATCCGTCAGCGCGAGATCGCTGCCGCCGAGAGCGGGAACTGAACATGGCCGAAGAAATCACCACCACCGAGGGCGACGTTCGTCACGCTCGGAAGACACGCGAAGGCGTGGTCGTCTCGAACAAGATGGAGAAGACCGCGGTCGTCGCCGTCGTCGAGCGGGTGCGTCACCCCAAGTACGGCAAGTTCATGCTGCGCACGAAGAAGCTGTACGCGCACGACGAGACCAACGACGTCAACATCGGCGACAAGGTGCGCCTGATGGAGACCCGCCCGCTCAGCAAGTCGAAGCGCTGGCGCATCATCGAAGTGTTGGAGCGTGCCAAGTGATTCAGCAGGAATCCCGTCTCCGCGTTGCCGACAACAGCGGCGCGAAGGAAGTGCTCTGCATCAAGGTGCTCGGCGGCACTCGTCGCCGTTACGCCTCGATCGGCGACATCTTCGTCGCCGCCGTGAAAGACGCCATCCCTGGCGCCGGCGTGAAGAAGGGCGACGTGGTCAAATGCGTCGTCGTTCGGGTCAAGAAGGAAAAGCGCCGTCCCGATGGCAGCTACATCCGTTTCGACGAGAATGCGGCCGTCATCATCAAAGACGACCTCACCCCGCGTGGCACGCGCATCTTCGGCCCCGTCGGCCGTGAACTGCGCGACAAGAAGTTCATGCGCATCGTCTCCCTGGCTCCGGAGGTGCTCTGAGATGAAGCTGAGAAAAGGTGACACCGTGGTGGTCATCGCTGGCAAGGACAAGGGCAAGGAGGGCGAAGTCGCCCGGGTCATGCCGTCCGACAACCAGGTGATCGTCACCGGCGTCAACACCGCCAAGAAGCATCAGAAGGCCCGCAGTGCGAATCAGCAAGGCGGCATCATCGACCGGGACATGCCCGTCGATGCCAGCAACGTCATGTTGGTCCACAAGGGCAAGCCGACTCGCGTCGGCTATCAGCTCGGGGCCGACGGCAAGAAGGTCCGAGTCGCCAAGCGCACCGGAGAGGTGATCGGGTGAGCACAGACATCAAGACCGCACCACGGCTCAAGCAGAAGTACAACGACGAGGTCAAGGGCGCGTTGCTCACGCAGCTCGGTCTGACCAACGTGATGCAGGTTCCCAAGCTCGAGAAGATCGTGATCAACATGGGTGTCGGCAAGGCCACCCAGCAGCCGTCGCTGTTGGAAGGCGCCGTGCGCGACCTCACCCAGATCTCGGGTCAGAAGCCGATCGTCACCAAGGCCCGCACCTCGGTGGCGAGCTTCAAGCTGCGAGAAGGCCAGTCCATCGGCTGCAAGGTCACCTTGCGCGGCGATCGGATGTGGGAGTTCCTCGACCGCCTGATCGCGGTTGCGATCCCCCGTATTCGTGACTTCCGGGGTCTCCCGGCGCACAGCTGGGACGGACGTGGCAACTACACCTTCGGCCTCAACGAGCAGACGGTGTTTCCCGAGATCGACTACGACAAGATCGACAGCCCTCGCGGCATGGACATCACCATCGTGACCACGGCAGCCACCGACGCGCAGGGCAGGGCTCTGCTCGACTCGTTCGGCTTCCCGTTCAAGCGCGGCGCCGATGCGGACGCCGCTCCGAAGAAACTCAAGCGTCGTGGCCCGGTACGTGGTGGCAAGGGTGCCTCCAAGTCCGCGGCGAAGAAGAAGTAAGGGAAGGGCACCGAGATGGCAAAGAAGTCCCAGATCAACAAGGCGAACGCCAAGCCCAAGTACAAGGTGCGCGGCTATACCCGATGCCGCCGTTGTGGTCGCGCCCGTTCCGTGTATCGCCAGTTCGGCCTGTGCCGGATCTGCCTGCGTGAGATGGCTCACGCGGGCGAGATCCCGGGTCTGACCAAGGCCAGTTGGTGAGGAGGAACCATGCTCACTGATCCCATCGCCGACATGCTCACTCGTATCCGCAACGCCAACACGGCGATGCACGACGAGGTTCGCATGCCCTGCAGCAAGCAGAAGATCGCACTCGCGAAGATCCTCGAGAAAGAGGGCTACATCGGCAGTTTCGCCGTGGCGCCGTCGACGACGGGCCCTGGCGACGTGCTGACCATCCAGATGAAGTACTCCGCCGATCGGCACCGCACGATCTCGGGTCTTCGTCGTATCTCCACCCCCGGCCTTCGGGTGTACCGCAAGGGCAACGCGATTCCGCGTGTCCTCGGCGGTCTGGGCGTGGCCGTCCTGTCCACCAGCAACGGGCTGATGACCGACCGCGATGCGCGCAAGCGCAACGTGGGCGGCGAAGTCCTCTGCTACGTCTGGTGAGTTGAGGAGTACACGACATGTCCCGCATCGGTAAAGCCCCCATCGCCGTTCCCGGCGGCGTCGACGTCAGCATCGCTGGCCCGGACGTCACCGTGAAGGGTCCGAAGGGCACCCTCAGCCGCACCCTCCCCGGTGCCATCACCGTCCGCCACGATGAAGGCAACTTGCTCGTCGAGCGCCCCGATGACGCACGCGAGAACCGCTCGCTGCACGGCCTCAGCCGCACGCTGGTGAACAACATGGTCATCGGAGTCACCGATGGCTTCACCAAGGAGCTCGAGATCATCGGCGTCGGCTATCGCGCCGAGGCCCAGGCCGCCACGACGTTGCGTCTGGCGCTCGGATTCAGCCATCCGGTCGTGGTCACCGCTCCCGAAGGCATCACCTTCGAGACCCCGTCGCAGACTCGGGTCATCGTCAAGGGCATCGACAAGGAAGTCGTCGGTCAGGTTGCCGCCAACATCCGTTCCATCCGCAAGCCCGAGCCCTACAAGGGCAAGGGCGTTCGCTACCTCGGCGAGAAGGTCTTGCGCAAGGCCGGCAAGACCGGAAAGAAGTGAGGACGCCATGACGAAGGTCGCTCAGAAGCGTCGCGAAGGTCGCCTCATCCGCCACCGCCGCGTGCGCAAGAAGATCCACGGCACTGCGTTGCGCCCGCGCCTCGCGGTCTACCGTTCCAACAAGCACCTGGTGTTGCAGGTCATCGACGACGATCTCGGCGTGACCATCGCATCGGCTTCGAGCAACGAGGCCACGCAACGCGTGGTCGGTCGCGGCTCGAACGTCGAGGCAGCAACCCGTCTGGGTCAGCTGGTCGCCGAGCGCGCGAGGGCCGCCGGCATCGACAAAGTCGTGTTCGATCGTGGTGGCTTCGCCTATCACGGTCGGATCGCTGCGGTTGCCTCCGCAGCCCGTGAAGCAGGTTTGGAGTTCTGATGGCTGGTCCCAGCAACTACGGCAACCGCGACAACCGCGGTGGCAACGAGCCCACCCCCGACCCCAACGGGCTTCGCGAGTCGCGCGTCATCACGATCAACCGTGTGGCCAAGGTCGTCAAGGGTGGCCGCCGCTTCAGCTTCACTGCGCTCGTCGTGGTGGGTGACGGCAACGGTCGTGTCGGCCTCGGCTACGGCAAGGCCAAAGAGGTGCCCCTTGCGATCCAGAAGGGCACCGAGGAAGCCAAGCGCAACCTGTTCGATGTGCCGCTCGCCGGAAGCACCATCACCCACCCGATCATCGGCATCAACTCTGCCGGCCGAGTGCTGATGAAGCCGGCCGCAGCAGGTACCGGTGTGATCGCCGGTGGCGCGGCGCGCATCATCCTCGAAGAGGCCGGCGTTCACGACGTGCTGTGCAAGTCGCTCGGTTCGTCGAACGCCATCAACGTCGCCCGCGCCACGATCAACGGTCTCAAGTCGTTGCAGCGCCCCGATGTCGTCGCTGCCCGCCGCGGCCTCGCTGCCGAGGACTTCGTGCCGAAGGGCGTGCTCAACTCGTACAACGAGCGCCAGAAGGCGCGCGCCGCAGGGGAGACGCACTGATGCCCGGTCGCAGGCCCAACACCTACGAGGGTGAAAAGACCCTCACCGTTCGCCAGGTCCGCTCGGCGATCGCCAACAAGCCCAAGGCCGTCGGCACCCTGCGCGCCCTCGGCCTCGGTCGGATCGGCAACGTCAACACCTTGCCCGACCGACCCGAGATCCGCGGCATGCTCGCTCGCGTGCCTCACCTCATCGAGGTCACCGAAAACCAGGAGAGCAACTGATGCGCGTCGACGAGATCTCGCCCGCACCGGGTTCGAACAAGGCCAAGAAGCGCGTCGGTCGTGGCATCGGCGGCAAGGGTGGCAAGACCGCCGGCGCCGGTACCAAAGGACAGCACTCACGTGGTCGCGGCAAGGTCGCTCGAGGCTTCGAGGGCGGCCAGATGCCTCTCAAGCAGCGCGTCCCGAAGCTGAAGGGGTTCAACAACCCGTTCCGCGTGGAGTACTCGCCGGTGAACCTCGACCAGGTGGCAGCGCTCGGTGAGTCTGTCGTCGGTCCAGAGGTCCTCGTGGCCAGTGGCCTCGTTCGCAAGGGCACGTTCGTGAAGGTGCTCGCGCGTGGCGAGATCACCACCAAGGTCGATGTGACCGCCCACGGCGTGTCGAAGGCTGCGCAAACGGCTATCGAAGCCGCCGGTGGCTCTGTGACCATCCTGCCGTTGCCGTTCAAGTCCGGACGACCGCCGGTCAAGGGCAACCAGTTCACCAACCGCTAGTGATCGTCACGGCCTGGTGCTCGTCTCGAGCGCTCAGGTCGTAGCATCGCCCAGTCGTCTCCCCAGCCGGCACACGTCGCCTCGCCCGCCTCTCAAGGAGCGTTGTGTTCTCGAACATCAAGAACATCTTCAAAGTCGCCGACCTGCGAAACAAGATCCTGTTCACGTTCGGGATCGTCGCGATCTATCGACTCGGTGTCGCCGTTCGGGCTCCGGGAATCGACGCCGACGCCGTCCGTCAGTTCGAAGAAGGCGTTCGCTCACAAGGCACGCTCGGCTTCCTGAACCTGTTCTCCGGTGGAGCGTTCGGCAGCTTCTCGATCTTCGCGCTCGGCATCATGCCGTACATCACTGCGAGCATCATCATGCAGGTGCTCGGCGTGGTGATCCCGAAGCTCGAACAACTGCAACAACAAGGCGCAGTCGGACAACGCAAGATCACTCAGTACACGCGCTATCTGGCGATCGCCATCGCGTTGCTCCAGGCAACTGGTCTCACGTTCATCTTCGGTCAGGGCCGCGGAAGCGCGTTCTTCGGCGCCGCCCAATCCGTTCCGAATGTGAAGCTGCTCCCCGACGGCATGTGGCCGCGCGGCTTCCTCGTCATCCTCACCCTCGTGGCCGGCACGGCCATGATCATGTGGTTGGGTGAGCTGATCAGCCAACGAGGCATCGGCAACGGCATGAGCATGATCATCTTCGCCTCGGTCGTCAGCGATCTGCCGTACAACTACTACTCGATCCTGCAGAGCAAGAAGTGGTTCGTGTTCGGCATCCTCGTGCTGTTGAGCATCGGCATCGTGGTCGCCGTCGTGCGTGTCGAGCTGGCGCAACGTCGTATCCCGGTGCAGTTCGCGAAGCGAGTCGTCGGACGGCGGATGTACGGCGGCCAGAACACCTACATCCCGCTGAAGGTGAACCAGAGCGGCATCGTGCCGATCATCTTCGCGAGCTCCGTCCTGTTGTTGCCGGTGCTCTTGTCGAACATGCTCGGCAGTGGCGAGGGCTGGCGTGGCTGGATCGTCGACAAGGTCGACACCTACATCGTGAACAGCCAGAACATCGTCTACATCATCTTGTTCTCGCTCTTGATCGTCGCCTTCGCCTACTTCTACAACTCGATCGCCTTCGACCCGATCCGTCAGGCCGATCAGTTGCGCCGTCAGGGCGGGTTCATCCCCGGCATCAGACCAGGACCGCAGACCGAGCGCTACCTCGGCAAGGCCGTCAACCGGATCACCTTGCCCGGCGCCGTGTTCGTCGCCGTGATCGCAATCCTGCCTTACCTGCTGCTCTGGGTCGGAGATGTTCAGAGCTTCCCCTTTGCCGGTACCACCGTTCTGATCGCCGTGGGCGTGGCACTCGAACTGATGCGCCAGATCGACAGCCAACTCATGTTGCGCAACTACGAGGGATTCCTGAAGTGATCGCTGGGCGATCGGCCCAGCGCCGCGCCGTGGGCTGCTGAATCGCATGATTCCGGGGGCGCGACTCATCCTCCTTGGTCGGCAGGGCGCTGGCAAGGGCACGCAGTGCGTGCGGTTGTCGCGCCATTTCGTCGTGCCTCACATCTCGACCGGCGACATGCTTCGATCGGCGGTTCGTGAAGGCAGCGAGCTGGGTGAGATGGCCAAGCGGGTCATGGACGCCGGCGGCCTCGTGGGCGACGAGGTCATGATCGGCATCGTCGCCGAACGACTCGCTCGTGACGACGCGCGAACCCGCGGCTACATCCTCGACGGGTTCCCGCGGACTGTTGGTCAGGCCCTCGAGCTCGATCGGATCACCGCCCAGAGACCGATCGACGTGGTGATCGACCTCGATGTTCCTCGCGAGCTCGTTCTCGAGCGGATCTCGTCGCGGCGCGTGTGCCGTGACTGCGGCACGAACTACATGGCCACCGGTCGTGAGCACATCCAGTGGATCTGCGACGTGTGCGGCGGTGATGTGATGCAGCGCGACGACGACACGACCGACGCGATCAACCGCCGGCTCGATCTCTACGAAGAGCAGACAGCGCCGCTGATCGAGCACTATCAGAAGCTCGACCGTCTGGTGGTCATCGACGGTGTCGGCACGCCCGACAGCGTGTTCTCGCTGCTCACGGCAGCGGTCGACACCTCGCGGAAGGGCTGAACCGATGCGGCAGCTGCCGGTACGTCGCGAGCATGACCTGGCCGTGATGCGCCGAGCCGGACGCGTGGTCGCCGAGATGCATCAGGCGATCCGCGAGGCCGCACGCCCGGGCGTCACCACCGGAGAGCTCGACCGGATGGCCCGTGACGTGATCTCACGACGCGGCGCGTCGAGCAACTTCCTCGGGTACCACGGCTACCCGGCCGTGATCTGCGCCTCGGTCAACGACGAGGTCATCCACGGCATCCCGGGTGATCGCGAGCTGGTCGACGGAGATCTCCTCTCGGTCGACTGTGGAGCCGTGGTCGACCACTGGCACGGTGATGCCGCGTTCACGATGGGGATCGGCACGATCGCCGACGCCGACGCTCGGCTGATCCACGTCGCGGAGCAAGCGTTGATCGCGGGGATGTCAGCGATGCGTCCGGGTGGTCACGTCGGCGACATCGGTGCAGCGATCGCTGCGGTCGTGTCGGCGGCAGGATTCGGTTCTCCTCGCGACTACTGCGGGCACGGCATCGGTCGGGCGATGCACGAAGAACCCGACGTGCCCAATCGCGGCCGTCGCGGCAAGGGCCCGAAACTGATGGCGGGGAACGTGCTCGCGCTCGAACCGATGCTGATCGCGGGTGGTCACGACGACGTGGTCGAACTCGACGACGGTTGGACGGTGGTGACTGCCGACGGCTCTCGCGCCGCACACGTGGAGCACACGGTGCTCATCACCACTCGCGGGCCCGAGATCCTCACCAAGCTCTGAGCTGCCCGGTGCACGAGGCCGTCGGGCGCTACCGCTGAGCGATGCCGTCGATCACGACGGCGGTGCCATCGAAGATCGTGTGGCGCACCTTGCCGCGAAGTGTTCGCCCGGCGTAGGGCGTGTTGCGGCTCTTGCTCGCGAGCTGGGCCGGTACGACGGTCCATTCGGCAGTCGGGTCGAACACGACCAGATTGGCGGGCTCGCCGGCCACGATCGGCCTGCCGTGTCGAGCGTCGAGGTGAGCGATGGCAGCCGGCTTCCAGCTGAGCGCAGCGACGATGTCGACGAGAGGCATGTCGAGCTCGGTGATCGAGAGCGCGAGCGCAGTCTCGAGTCCGAGCATGCCCGGTGGGGCCTGATCGAGCGGAGCCTCCTTGGCCTCGGGCGGATGTGGAGCGTGGTCGGTCGCGATGGCGTCGATCGTGCCGTCACGGAGACCTTGCTTGATCGCGAGGATGTCGGCGCTGGTGCGAAGCGGAGGGTTCACCTTGAACACGGCGTCGTATCCGCGGAGCATCTCGTCGGTGAGCGTGAAGTGATGGGGCGCGGCCTCGGAGGTGACGGGCAGGCCTTCGATCTTCGCCTGCCGCACGAGCTCGACGCTGCGTGCCGTCGAGAGGTGCAAGAAGTGCACCGGGGCGCCGGTGAGTCGCGAGAGCTCGATGTCGCGGTGAACCATCAGCTCCTCGGCGAGTGCCGGCCATCCGGGGAGGCCGAGATGGCTGCAGCACGAGCCCTCGTGCATCACCGCGCCCTTTGTCATGCTGGCGACCTCGCAATGTTGAGCGAGTGTGATGCCGAGCGGGCGCGCGTACTCGAGCGCTCGCCGCATGAGCGCCGGATCCTGCACGCCGTTGCCGTCATCGGTGAACAGGGCCACGCCAGCGGCTGCCAGCTCTCCGAGAGGCGCGAGCTGTTCGCCGGCCCGGTTGAGGGTGATGCAGCCGGCAGGAGCAACCTCGCACAGCCCGGCGCGCATCGCTTGGGTTCGGACGAACTCGATCGTCGGGAGCGAGTCATGCGCCGGATCGGTGTTCGGCATCGCCACGACGGCGGTGAAGCCACCGAGCGCAGCCGCGCGACTGCCGGTCTCGATCGTCTCGGCGTCTTCGCGGCCCGGCTCGCGCAGGTGGACGTGCAGGTCGACGAAGCCCGGCGAGACGATGCAGCCGGCGGCATCGAGCACCGAGGCGTTCTCGGCGAACCCGGCAAGCATCGCGTCGAGTTGAAGATCGAGGCCGACGGCGACGATCACCCCATCGGCGATCGCGACGTCGGCTCGGCGTTCGCCCTGCTGGTCGAGCACGGTGCCGTTCGTGATCAGGATGCGGCTCATGGTCGGGTTCCTGTCTCTGAGGTGTTCGGTGCAGCGCTCTCTGCATGAGGATCCGAGATCATCTCGCCACCGCTGCCGAGCAGTTCGAACAGGACGGCCATTCGTACGGCGACACCGTTCGTCACCTGGTGGAGGACGGTGGAGCCCGGCAGCTCGGTGGGGTCGACAGCCATCTCGACCCCACGGTTCATCGGGCCGGGGTGCATGACGAGTGCATGTTGTTGGAGCTTGCCAGCGCGCGCCGAGGTGAGTCCGTAAAGGGTGGTGTACTCGCGCAACGACGGCACCAGTGCATCGTGCATGCGCTCGCGCTGCATGCGGAGGAGGTAGACCACGTCGAGGTCACCGATCAGCGAATCGAAGTCATGACTCACCTCGACCGGCCACGTGGAGATGTCGGGCGGAAGCAACGTGGGAGGTGCGACCAGGGTGACGCGAGCGCCGAGCGCGGAGAACGCCTGCACGTTGCTCCGAGCCACCCGGCTGTGCTTGGTGTCGCCGACGATGGCGATGTGGAGACCATCGAAACCGGCGACACGGTTGAGGCGTGTCCGGATCGTGTAGCAGTCGAGCAGTGCTTGTGTGGGGTGCTGGTGCCAGCCGTCTCCAGCGTTGATGATCGACGCGGTGGTCCACTGGGTGATCTGCTGGGGAGCGCCACTCGAGGCATGGCGGACCACGAACGCGTCGACCCCCATCGCCGTGATCGTCTCGATCGTGTCCCGCAGGCTCTCGCCCTTGTTCACGCTGCTGGACGAGACGGCGAAGTTCATGACGTCGGCACTGAGTCGTCGTGCGGCGGTGTCGAAACTGGTTCGCGTGCGGGTCGAGTCCTCGAAGAAGAGGTTGACCACGGTCTTGCCTCGCAGCGCCGGCACCTTGGGCATCGGCCGCCGATTGATCTCGACCATGTGATCGGTGAGCGCGAGCAGGTGGTGGATCTGGGGTGCATCGAGGTGGCCGATGTCGAGGAGGTGCTTCATGTCAGGTTCACGCCGTCGACGGTGACCGTGACGTTCTCGTTGCGCGAGGTGGGCAGGTTCTTGCCCACGTAGTCGGGTCGGATCGGCAGCTCGCGATGCCCGCGATCGACCACCACCGCCAACTGCACTGTTCGCGGTCGACCGTGATCGTTCAGCGCATCGAGTGCGGCACGCACGGTTCGCCCCGTGAACAACACGTCGTCGACGAGCACGACGTGTCTGCCGTCGAGTGTGCCGGGTAGGTCGGTGACGCTGCCCGGCACGATCGGCCTGAT
>JAYSLK010000321.1:0-5908 GCA_043725585.1 Actinomycetota bacterium | reverse complement strand
ATGAGACGCCCGGCAGCGTGGCGGAGTGCGGCGGGGAGGCGATGGGCGAGGAGACCTGCATCGACGGCACGCGCAACGCCCGGGTCCCAGGCGATCTCGGCGACGACCCGCACGCCGAGCGCGCGCTCGACATCGACGACGCCGAGCGCCCGTCCGGGCTCGTGAACCACTACCGCACCGGTGGCCAAACCGGGGAACTGCACCGCGCGTCGCAGCCCGAGGTAGCAGGGGCGTACGACGATCAGCGATCGGGCGGCACAGGAATGCAGTACCCGATGGTGGCCGTGGCGTCCCGCGTCGACGACCACGGGCGACGACCCCTGCGCACAGGCATGAGCCAGCCGCTCAGCCTGCACGTCGTCGAGATCGGCGCCGCCCTCGAGCCGGCCGGCGGGCACCAGTTGGAGACCAGGTGAGACCTCGATGGCGAGCCCGGCCAGCGCACCGGCTGTCGCGTGTGGGGATGCGAGCCAATCCCCGACACCCGGGCCCACCAGTGCGGACGCCCCGAGCGCGGCGGGAAGGTCGCCGCCGAGATCGACGAGCAGGGTGGGCCGCGACCGGGCCGATGACAGCGCCAGCGCAGCCGCCACCACCGTGGTGCCCGAGCCGCCCTTGACGGACCAGCAAAGCGTGTACATGCGCCCCCCAGAGGATCAGAGATGATCACCGGGGGAGGGCGAGCCAGGACCCTATCCACGACATGCTGGGGCAACAACCCTCGAGCAGTCACTGGGCGAGTACGGCTATGTCCATGCCTGTTCGTCGACCTCCGTGCACAACTCGTCCGAGTCCGGACTGCTTGCGTCGGCGCCTCACCGGAGCCATCCACCCACGGACGGAACCGTGCCCTGACGGCACACAGCACCGACGAGGTCACAGCGCGGGTCGAGGAAGCAATCGGTGCCTTGACCGACAACGACGACCTGAGGGCCGACGGCACGCATGACACGGAGCTGCGTCTTCCAAGCGGGCAGACGACATGGCCAGGGACAAGGTCAGCGAAGGCGTCGATGCCTTGAATGACACCTTCAGCAACAACTGACATCTTGATTACCGAACCTCACCCCCGGTTGGGCCGGCGCCACGGTGCGCCGGCCTGGCCGCGTCCGCCAGGAGGCACAGTGAACGAGACCGGACGAACCAATCCCGGCCGCGTCCGGCCCCGCTCGAGCGCGGTGCTGCACCGCATCGCAGACGCGGGCTCCGACGCCTTTGCTGGCGTCGTCATCAGCGCCCTTCCGAGCGCATGGTTGGCGATCGGTATGTGGTTCCGATTCCCGACCTGGTGGCAGCTGAAGCTGCACGGGATCAACGCCACGAGGCGGTCGGAGACTGATGGATTCACCGCGCCCGATCCCTGCCACCGGCTAGCTTCACCCTGTGGCCGAGCTGCTGGTCGGGCCGATGCTCCGATATGTGAGTACATCGGCGGCAACCGTGTGGGTGGAGACCGACGCGAAGTGCACGGTCGAGATCTGCGGGGTCACACAACCGACGTTCAGCGTCGAAGGTCACCACTACGCACTGGTTGTCATCGACGGGCTCCAACCGGGATCGGTCACCGAGTATCAGGTGCATCTCGACGGCCAACTTCGGTGGCCGGTCGAGGGTTCTCGCCTCCCGCCGAGCTGCATCCGCACCTACCGTCGCGGAGCCCCCATCATGGTGATGTTCGGGAGCTGTCGCGCTGCAGCACCACACGATGCGCCGTACATCCTCGAGGTAGACGACGACTCTCGAGGAAAGGGCGTGGATGCCTTGCGTGCAGCCGGCCTCAGGATGATCGACCAGGACCCTGTCGAGTGGCCGCAGCTGCTGTTGTTCCTCGGTGATCAGGTGTATGCCGACGATTCATCGCCGACGACCGTCGAGCGGATTCGCCCGCACCGCAAGGGACACTGCGATCCACCGAACGATGTGGTGGCCAACTTCGAGGGGTACACGGCGTTGTACCAGGAAACGTGGACGCCCGAGATCGAACGGTGGGTGCTCTCGGTGGTCCCGAGTGCGATGATCTTCGACGATCACGACATGATCGACGACTGGAACATCTCGGCGGCATGGGTAGCCGACATCCGAGAGGAACCGTGGTGGTCGGAGCACATCATCGGGGGGTTGGTGTCGTACTGGGTCTACCAGCACCTCGGGAATCTCTCGCCCGAGCGGCTTGCGGATGAGGGAATGCTCGAGCAGGTCACGGCCGCAGGAGATGCAACCGACCTCCTGCGGCGGTGGGCCCTGGCGTCCGAGGAGTTCACGCCAGTTCCTGGCGGGTATCAGTTCAGCTTCGATCGACACCTCGGTGGCGTGCATCTGGTGGTGATCGATTCGCGCAACGGTCGAGTGCTGGAGCCTGGACGTCGCGAGATGGTGGACGATGGCGAGTGGGCATGGATCGCCGACCGCTCCGGCGAACCGGCAGAGCACCTGGTGTTGGCCACCTCCCTGCCGCTGTTCGTGCCCGGCGGGCTGCACGGTGTCCAGCAGTGGAGCGAGGCGCTGTGCGACGGAACGATGGGCCGGTGGTTCCGAGGGCTGGGCGAGAGGTTGCGCAGGGCACTCGACCTGGAGGACTGGGCGGCGTTCGACCGCTCGTTCCGTCGTTTCGAGCGTCTGCTCGTCGACGTTTGCACGGCGACGCCCGAACACACCCCACCCGCAACCGTGTCGGTCCTGTCAGGCGACATCCACTTTGCGTACGTCGCCGACATCGTCATGCCGGACGGGATCAGCACCTCTGTTCACCAGGTGGCGTGCTCGCCGATCCGCAACGTACTCGCTCCCCGCGACCGTCGAGTGATGCGCTTCGCGTCGAGTCGCACCGGGCGACGACTGGGCAAGATCCTGATGCGGCTGGCGCGGCGCGATGCCAGCATGCTGACGTGGGAGCTCACCGGCGATCCGGTGTTCCACAACAACATCGGCACCCTCCGGTTCGCTGGCAGCGACGCCGAGCTCACCATCGACGTCGCCGTGGTCGCTGACGACGAACAGTGCCTGCGTCCCGAGGTCAACCTCGCGTGGCCATCGCAGGATCATCGCTCGGCAGCGCTGCCGTGCGTCCGGGGAAGTCGCCGCGCCGGTACTCGAGGATCGCCGTCCGGACCACCCCGACCAGTGGCGTGAGCACGATCGCGCCGACGACGCCCCCCGCCGCGGCACCAGCTAGAGCGGCCACCATGGTGGCCCACGGTGCGATGTCCACGCTGTCGCCGATGATCTTGGGGAAGATCACGTTGCTCTCGATGATCTGGTAGACGAGGTACACCGACGTTGCGATCAGGAACGCCGTTGGTCCGGCCACCAGCGACAGCAGCAGCAGCGGCAGGCCGCCGATCACGCCGCCGATCTGGGGGATGAAATCCCAGAGGAAGGCCCACAGCGCGAGCAGCGGGGCAAGACCGATCTTGAGGACCAACGCCAGCACCAGCACGACGGTGCCGTTCATCGCTGACACGAGCACCGCTCCGGCCGCATAGCCCGCGAGTGCGTTCTGGCTCACCGCAGTCATTCTCACCACCTGACGGCGATGCTTGGCGCTGACCCGGCGGGTGAGTCCGGCGACGATCCGGCGACCGTCGATCGCCAGTGCGATCGTCAACATGAGCACCCACAAGGCATCGACCAGTTGGGAGCCGATCGAAGGGAACCATGCGAGGGCACCGCGTGACGTCGACAGCCGCGACGGGAGTTGCTCAAGCGTGTCGCCGATCGTGTCGGCCAGGGCCCGGTCCTTCAGGAAACCGCCGATCACCGGAGCCTCCTCCAGGTCGGCCACGACGCCCGGGAGGCGTTGCAACGCCCGGGCGGCCGATGTCGGCCCTTCGGAGAGTGCGCTGGCGACCAGAGCGACGGTGAGGGCTCCCATCACTGCGAAGGTCACCGTCAGTGCCGCCGCCCGGGGGACGTGCAGGGTGCGGGCCACGAACTGCACGGGACGTTCGATCGCTATGGCGAGCAGTGCGGCGATCACGATCCAAACCAGCGCCTGTGCAGCCCGGGCCGTTACGGTCCACGCGACGACCGACACCACCACGACGCCAGCGGCGAAGATCGCTCCTCTCCAGCCGCCGGGAAACACGACCGGCCCAATGCGATAGGTCGGGTGTTCGCCGACCTGGGGACTGGGGAGGCGCACCGAGCGGTGCTCGGACGTGACCGCGGCGATCCCCACCACTCCGAAGATCAGCGTCAAGATGGCGGTGGCTGAGCCGCTCATGGCTACGCCGACTGCGACGCAGAGCACCACGACGCCGCTCCCGGGCCGTGCCCGTTGACTCGAGCGGTGGTCGTGTCGGCGAAGGGCGTGCACACCTGCGGCGGCGCCGACCCCTGCGAGCGCAAGGACGACCCCCGGCAGGGGGTCCATGTACGACGAGGCCAGCAGCAGCGGGGCAAGACCGACGACCCAGCCCACGACGGGCACGGTGAACCAGAACCCCGCCCACAGTCCAAGGGCAACCGGCATGGATGCGCCACCGATGAACGCGGCAACCGCGATGACGGTCGAGCTGACGAAGCCGACAATGGCGACCCGTCGCAGGTACCCACCCGCTCGTTGGTCGATGTCACCGAGCAGTGCCCAGACGCGAGCTCGTTCGGGGCGCGGCCACCAGGCCACAACGGCAGCAACCAGGCCCGGGCCGCTGACGAGGAAGAACGCCGCCAGGACGATCACCACGAGGAGATCAGCGACTCGGTGGCCGACCGCAGGGGCTCCGCTCGAGCCGAAGAGCACCGTGTTCGGTAGCGACGTCATCCACTCGCCGACCCCATCGCCCAGTCGGACCGAGCGCTGCATCCGGGCGAAGATCGAGTTGTCGCCTCCACCCGCCAGAGCGTCGGTCAGCCGGAGCGACACGGCGCGTGCACCCGTCGTCAGATCTGTGAGCAACATCGTCCCCACCCCGAGGCCCAGGGCAAGCGACGTGGTGATGACGACCACCAGCGAACCCGTGGTTCCGATCGATCGCTTCAACCGTGTCGCAACCGGCCACACCAGCCATGCCAGCGCCGCGCCGAACAAGACGACACCGGCGATGTCGGCGAGTCGGCTCGAGAGTCGGGCGAGCACGACCGTGAGCGCGACGAACCCGGCCAGACCAGCGATCGGCAGGAGCCGAACGGGCTGACCGGGTTCGTCGGCCGCCGGGCGGGGCGGGACGCCGGCGGTCGTGGGCTCGTCGAGCACGGGATCAGCCACTTCGGGGGCCGGGATCACCAAACGCGTCGGCGAGGTGAGCTTGTGACTGTGGGCTGAGCGTGGTGTGCATCAGGTGAGCACCCTCGAACCGCAGCGCTTCGTCGCGCAGCGCGCCCAGGTCGACGTCGCTGACCAGGGCCACCACGGTCGCGGTCAGTGGCTGCACCGCCTGCTTGAACCAGTCGACCCACTCGTCCGGGATCCCCGTGTCGATCACCTTGGCGGTGAGTGCGCCTGCTCCGGCCCCGATCCCAATCCCCGCGACCCACCCCAAAGGTCCAGCGATGAGAAGTCCGAGCAGTCCGCTCCACATCGCTCCTCTCACGGCCGCTTCCACAGGCGTCATATCGACGGACTCGAGTCCTCGAACCCTGCCTTCGCCATCTTTGGTCACCACCACCACATCGCGAAGGATGAGACCACCCTTCGACGCGAGGCCTTGAAGGGCCAGGACGAACTCCTCGGCGCGGAAGGGATTGCCGAACGAGACCCCGAGCAGCACATCGTTGCCCGTGGCGTCGGCATGATCCGCGATCAGCCGCGTCGCCGCCGTGTGGGTGAGCGATTCGCTCGGCGGGATGTCGGCGGGCGCAGGGGAGGGGTTCTCGGACATGGCCGGGAGGTGCCCCGTTCCGAGGACTCCGAAACCTCGAGGTCAGCGATCGAACAGAGAGCCGAACCGGAACCTCTCCACGATGCGGC
>JAYSLK010000320.1:0-2098 GCA_043725585.1 Actinomycetota bacterium | reverse complement strand
TCTCCAGATCGGGCTGCTCGTCACCGCCGGCTTCCTCGGCGTGTTCACCCTGATCGGCCTACCGATCACCCTCGGCGCCAACGCCGTCGCACGGCTCATTCCGTGGGTCGGTCTCACTGTCGGAGCGCTCCTCGTGATCGTCGGCGCGACCGCATTGGCCGGCAAGACAGTACGACTGACGCACACTCCGGGCGCGCATCGCGATGGACGATCACGTGCGGCGGTCGTCGTCTTCGGTGCCGGCTACGGGCTGGCGTCGCTTGGTTGCACGCTGCCGCTGTTCTTGACGCTCGTCGCTGCGTCGCTGACATCGGACGGGACCGCGTCATCGGTGGTCGTGTTCGCCGCCTTCGGCGCCGGGATGGGGGTGGTGATGATGGCCCTCGCAGTCACCGCCGCGTTTGCCCGTCACGGCCTCACCCGAGTCCTACGCACAGCGCTCCCGTGGCTGTCGCGTGCTTCGGGCGCGATGCTGCTCATCGCCGGCAGCTACCTCAGCTACTACTGGTGGCGGATCAAGTACGGACGAACCTCCACCCTGTCGTCTGACCCGGTCGTCGGTCGCGTCATCCGGTTCACCGCCGAAGTCCAACGATGGGCGCACGAACGTGGCGGGGTCATCCTCACAACAGCTGCCGTTGTCGTGGCTGTTGCGGTCATCGCCTGGCAACGCCATCGGCCGACGACCGAACCTCAACCTGTGATCGGTACATCGGAGCGCATCTCATGAACCGTCCCCGCCTCGCCGCGCTCGTCGTCGCTGTCGCAGTTGCGATGTCGGCGTGCTCTGGCCAGAGCAGTAATCGGCCTGCCGCGGCGCAGGCTGTCGCCGCCCCGGTCGTAGCGTTGACCAGCGTGGAACAATTCGCTGCCGCGTTCGACGCCGACACCGGCATGGCACGGCTGATCCTGCCGATCTCACCCACTTGAGGCGGCTGCCTCGCGGGGGCCAGTTGGGTCTCACAAAACATCCTCGACAAGTACCCGAACCTCGACATCAAGATCTACGCCGTGTGGATGCCGATGCTGCCCGGCGACGCACAAGCCGCGATCCCCAACGACTTGTTCACCGACCCCCGCGTCAGCCGCTTCTGGGACAACGACCGCACATTGGGCACATGGCTCGCCGACCACGGACTCGGCGACCAACCAATCCTGTGGGACGCGTACGTACTGTTCGACGACAAGGCGCCGTGGAACGACACTCCCCAACCGCTCGAATTCGGCGACCCGATCATCGGCGACACCGACAAGCTCAACAGCGCCATCACCGCCTACATCGACACGCACGGCTAGCCGCCATCGCCCAACGCTTGGGTCAGCGTGTTGAACCTGCGTCAGCTCCTCGATCATCCTCAGGAGACGGGCCGTGGCGAGCAATGAGTGCAAATCGCGTTTCAGAAGCAGACACGGTGGCGGTGTAGCAGTTCGGCCTCTGGCCGATTGTGAGGCCTTGCGCGGGGTCGCTCGGCAAGCTGTGCGCGCAGGTTCGCGGCGTTGCATGAGGCCCGAAGATGGTCGGGTCTTCGCTTGCATCAACCGTGTAGGTGGGAGCGTTCTCCGTGCGCTCCAAAGACGGCGATCAGTTCGACTGGTCCGTCGATTGCCCCGAACCAGTGCGGCGTGTTCGTGCTGAACTCGACGGCTTCGCCTGGTTCGACGATCAGGTCCTGCTCGCCGAGGATGAGACGCATGCGTCCGTCAAGGACGTACATCCAGTCGTGACCCTCATGGACGCGGAGCTCGGATCGTGGCGGTGGGCGCCGGCGTCTGCTGGTGATGCGGATCTTGAACGTTCGCAACCCTCCTGCGGCTCGGTTGGTGAGCGGCCACATCGTCAAGCCGTCGCGGGTGATCGGCTCGCCACGAACACGTGGGTCCGACGCTGGCGCTCCACCGAGGAGGTCGTCGGCGGAGACACCGAGTGCGGCGGCCAACCCGGGTATGTGGTCGAGGGCGAGGCGACGTTTGCCGGACTCGAGCCGGCTGAGCATCGAGATGTCGATGTTCGCTCGTTCGCTGACCTGCTGCAGGGTGAGGCCCTGTTCGAGACGGAGCTCACGGAGGCGCCTCCGGACTCGTTCGTCGATCGATTCAG
>JAYSLK010000319.1:0-2170 GCA_043725585.1 Actinomycetota bacterium | reverse complement strand
GAGTTCCGTACACACGTCGAGCCGCTCGTTCGACAGCGGCTTGCACGCACCTGGCGACCTCTGATCGACATCTGATCCGCCATCGCAACCGGGTCGTCTCCCGGCACCCCGAGGCATGAGTCGCCCGGCCTGGATCGGTGCGCTCAGGCAGGCCCGGTCCGGACCGGTTCGCTTGTCTGGCAGGCCGGAACTCACTCGGGTGAGCAGCGCGGCGCCGATAGCCTTGGCGAGCTATGAGCAGTCCAGCCGGCATCCCCGACAAGCCCTCCCTCGACGGCATCGAGTCGATGCTGGTACAGCGGTGGGAAGCCGATGATGTCTACCGTTTCGACCGCTCGGCGACTCGCGACCAGGTGTTCGCGATCGACACGCCACCTCCCACGGTCAGTGGTTCGCTGCACATCGGTCATGTGTTCAGCTACACCCAGACCGACACGATCGCCCGCTTCCAGCGCATGCGCGGCAAGGCGGTCTTCTATCCGATGGGATGGGACGACAACGGCCTCGCCACCGAGCGCCGCGTGCAGAACTTCTACGGGGTGCGGTGCGACCCGTCGCTGCCGAACGATCCCGACTTCGCGCCTCCTGCCCAGGCCGACCCGAAGAACCAGATCCCGGTCAGCCGACCCAACTTCGTCGCGCTCTGCAAGCAGCTCGTCGCCGACGACGAGATCGCGTTCGAGGCGTTGTTCCGCATGCTCGGGCTGTCGGTCGACTGGAACTACCTCTACAAGACGATCAGCGACCACTGCATTCGCACCTCGCAACAGGCGTTCCTCGGCAACCTGTCGCGGGGTGAGGCCTACCAGCACGAAGCACCCACCTTGTGGGACGTGGACTTCCGTACAGCGGTCGCCCAGGCGGAGCTGGCCGACAAGGAGATGGCTGGTGCGTATCACAAGGTGGCCTTCGCTCGACCCGACGGAGGCGAGATCGTCATCGACACCACGCGCCCCGAACTGCTGGCGTCGTGCTGCGCTCTCGTCGCCCATCCCGACGATGTGCGCTATCAGCCCCTGTTCGGCTCCACCGTCACGACGCCCCTGTACGGCGTGAAGGTTCCCGTGTTGGCTCATTCGCTCGCCGAGCCAGACAAGGGCACGGGCATCGCGATGATCTGCACGTTCGGCGACCTCACCGACGTCATCTGGTGGCGAGAGCTCGATCTGCCGACGCGGGCGCTGATCATGCGCGACGGTCGGTTCAGCCAGACCGAACCCGAGTGGATCACGAGCGACGCGGGCCTCGCCGCATACGCAGCCATCGCGGGAAAGGGAACGAAGCAAGCTCAGAAAGTGATGGTCGAGCAGCTCCGCGAGTCGGGCACGATGCACGGCGATCCCCGACCGATCCAGCATCAGGTGAAGTTCTACGAAAAGGGCGACCGCCCGCTCGAGATCGTCACCAGCCGCCAGTGGTACATCCGCAACGGTGGCCGCTCGGCCGAACTGCGCAACGCCTTCCTCGCCCGTGGCGAGCAGATGACGTGGCATCCCAGCCACATGCAGCACCGCTACAGCAACTGGGTCGAAGGCCTGAACGGCGATTGGCTGATCAGCCGGCAGCGGTACTTCGGCGTGCCGTTCCCGATCTGGTACCCGGTCGACGAACACGGCGAGCCGCAGTTCGACCAACCCATCGCGGCACCCATCGATCGACTCCCGGTCGACCCCTCGACCGATGCTCCGACCGGCTTCAGCGAAGAGCAACGAGGTCGACCGGGCGGGTTCGTCGGCGAGCCGGACGTGATGGACACCTGGGCCACCTCGTCGCTCACACCGCAGATCGCCACGCACTGGGTGGACGACCCCGACCTCTTCGGTCGGGTGTTCCCCATGGACGTTCGCCCACAGGGCCACGACATCATCCGCACGTGGCTGTTCTCGACGGTGGTGCGCGCCCACTACGAACACGGTTCGCTCCCATGGACCAACGCCACCCTCGCCGGATGGATCCTCGACCCCGATCGAAAGAAGATGTCGAAGAGCGTCGGCAACGTCGTCACCCCGATGCCGTTGCTCGAGCAGTACGGCAGCGACGCCGTGCGGTACTGGGCTGCCACCGCGCGACCCGGCGCCGACACCGCGTTCGACGAGGGCCAGATGAAGATCGGCCGCAAGCTCGCCCTGAAGTTGCTGAACGCCAGCAAGTTCGTGCTCGGATTCGGCGA
>JAYSLK010000318.1:0-2468 GCA_043725585.1 Actinomycetota bacterium | reverse complement strand
CCCCGACGATGAGGTACGAGCCGATGCTGGGCACGGTGTGACGGTTCTCTGGCCGGAGTCAGTATGCGGGGAAGCGTCCGCAGAGCGCGGCGACGTCGGCCTTCACCGCGTCGAGCTCGGCGTCGTCGGTGCGGTGCCGCAGGGCTCGCGCGATCAGGGCTGCGATCTGGACCATCTCCGGTTCCTTCATGCCTTGTGTGGTGACCGAGGGGGTGCCGATTCGCACGCCACTGGTGACGAAGGGGCTGCGCGGATCGTCGGGGATCGTGTTCTTGTTGAGGGTGATCCCCGCTCGGTCGAGCACGAGCTGCGCTTCCTTGCCCGACAGCTCGGCATCGAACAGACGCAGGTCGACGACCATCAGATGGATGTCGGTGCCTCCGCTGACGAGTCGGAAGCCTTGATGGACCAGCGCCTGTGCAAGCTCGCTCGCGTTCGCCACGATCTGATGCGCGTACTCGGTGAAGCTCGGCTGCATGGCTTCGTGGAAGGCGACCGCCTTGCCGGCGATCACGTGCTCGAGTGGTCCGCCCTGCCATCCGGGGAACACGGCCTTGTCGATCGCTGCCGCGTGTTCGGCCGTCGACAGGATGCATCCACCGCGCGGACCACGGAGGGTCTTGTGCGTGGTGAAGGTGACGATGTCGGCGAAGGGCACCGGGTTGGGATGCGCCCCTCCGGCGATCAGACCGGCGATGTGTGCGGCGTCGAACATGAACAGGGCGCCGACCTCGTCGGCGATCGCCCTGAACGCTTCGGGGTCGAGTCGGCGGGGATAGCTGGTGGTTCCCGCCACGATCAGCTTGGGCCGGTGCTCGAGTGCGAGGTCGCGCACCTGGTCGAGATCGACCCGCTCGTCGCCCGGAGTGACCTTGTAGGCGACGAAGTGGTACAGCTTGCCGCTGGCGTTCACCGGGGAGCCATGGGTGAGGTGGCCGCCGTGATCGAGGCTGAGACCCAGCACGGTGTCGCCGGCGTTCAGGACTGCCTGGTATGCGCACATGTTGGCGTTCGCGCCCGAGTGGGGCTGCACGTTGGCGTGGTCGGCACCGAACAACGCCTTCACTCGCTCGATGGCCAGCGACTCGATGTCGTCGATGATCGCGTTCCCGCCGTAGTACCGCTTGCCGGGGTACCCCTCGGCGTACTTGTTCGTGAGCGCGCTCCCGACGGCGCGCATGACCGCAGGCGATGTGAAGTTCTCGCTGGCGATGAGCTGCAGTCCCGTGCACTGACGCTCGACCTCGCGATCGATGAGGGTGAACACCTCGGTATCCGGCATGGTGTCGCTGGAAAACGGCATGGGGTCAGAACTCCTGCTCGAGAGCCATGAGCTGTTGCACACGGCGGAGGTGGCGACCACCTTCGAAGGGGGTGGTCAAGAAGGTATCCAGAATCTCTTCGGCCAGACCGACACCCACCACGCGAGCGCCGATGCCCAGGACGTTGGCGTCGTTGTGAGCACGAGCCATTCGTGCGGTGTACAGGTCGTTGCACAGTGCGGCGCGCACGCCGCGCACCTTGTTGGCGGCAAGTTGTTCGCCCTGACCGCTCCCGCCGATCACCACGCCGAGATCGGCCGCGCCATTGCGAACGGCGCGCCCGACGTTGGCGCAGAACTCCACGTAGTCGACGCTGTCCGTGCTGTCGGTACCGAGGTCGGAGACATCGTGCCCCGAGCCGTGCAGCAGATCGACGAAGTGCTGCTTGAGCTCGTAGCCGGCGTGGTCGGATCCGATGGCGATACGTGACACGGTGTTCGAGTGTACGACCAAGGACCCCGGAGGCGAGGGTGTCGCTCCGTCGTCCACCATCGGCGTCGGCCCCGTTCGTGCTCGGGTTCTCGCGAACGGAGGCCATTCCGTAGCCTCCGCCTGTGACCATCGATCCCCGCACCCCTGTCCTCGTCGGCGCCGGCCAGTCGCTCTTCCGTGCCGCCGGGATCGATGACGCCCTCGATCCCGTCGACCTGATGGCGCTCGCCACCCACGGGGCCATCGCCGATGCAGGTCTGGCGACGCTCACCGAGGTCGACTCGATCCGCGTGGTGGGATTGCTGAGCTGGCGGTATGGCAACGCTCCAGAAGTGCTCGGTGAGCGTCTGGGCCTCGCGAGCAAGGAGTTCGCATACACCACCATGGGCGGCAACAGCCCACAGACCTTGGTGAACGCAACGGCGCTCGCGATCCAGGCCGGCGAACTGGACGTGGCGTTGCTCTCGGGCGGCGAGGCCTGGCGAACCCGGATGCGTGCCCGCAAGCAGGGTGTCGAGCTCGCGTGGGAGAAGTCGCCGGCGGGGTCCGAGCCACGCATCCTCGGCAAGGACCTGGTGATGAACCATCCCGCCGAGATCGCCCGCCAGATCGTGGCGCCCGTCCAGGTGTACCCCATGTTCGAGACCGCGATCCGTGCCGCGTCGGGGCGCTCGCCCGAGGATCACCTGGTGCGGATCAGCGAGCTGTGGTCGC
>JAYSLK010000317.1:0-2232 GCA_043725585.1 Actinomycetota bacterium | reverse complement strand
CGTCGGCGTCGCCCAAGCCGCGGTCCTGTACCGCAAGCTCGGACGAATCGTGCTGGGATGGCCGGCCCTGCTCGCCGGGTCGTGGGCGCTCGGCTGGACGATCACCGCATCCGCTGGCATTGACGTCGAAGCGCAATACACCTCGTTCGGTGCCAGCGGTGCTCTCGTGGTCGCCGCGCTCACATCGATCCTGCCGGTCGAACTCGCCCGCCGCCAGCAGCGAGAATTGCGATGAGCCGCCACGTCGTGTTTGGAGCCGGCCAGATCGGCCACCATGTCGCCATCCAGCTGCTCGAATCGGGCAAGGATGTCGTCGTCGTCAGCCGCAGCGGACGGACCTTGCCCGCCGGCGCACGCTTGATCAGCGGTGATCTCACCAATGTGGAGTTCGCTGCCACCGCCGCCGAGGGCGCGGATGTCATCTACTTCTGCCTCAACGCCCCGAATTACCACAGCTGGCCCGTCGAATTCCCGCCCCTGCAACGTGCCGCAATGCAGGCGGCAACCCGTTCCGGCGCACGGCTCGTCGTGCTCGAGAACCTGTACTCCTACGGCCCGACCGGCGGACAAAACCTCACCGAGGACCTTCCCGCCCGCGCCACATCGGCCAAAGCGCTAACCCGCATCGAAATGACCAACGAACTCCTCCAGGCTCACCGCCGAGAGGACATGAACGTGACGATCGGACGCGCGTCGGACTTCTTCGGTCCTGGGGTCACCCAGTCCGCGCTCGGTGAGCAAGTCATGCGACCGGCGCTGATAGGTAAACGCGCACAAGTGATGGGTAACCCCAACATGCGCCACAGCTACTCCTACGCACCCGACGTCGCCAAAGGCCTCATCGCCCTCGGAACGGCGAACGCGGCGAGCGGGGAGATCTGGCACCTCCCCATCGCCGAAACGCTCACCACCCGCGAGCTCGTCGACGCCGTCTACAAGAACGTCGGGCGCCCGACACGTCTCACCGCGGCCGGTCGCACCGCCCTCGGCATCATCGGCCTCTTCAAGCCGGAGCTCAAAGAGCTTCGCCACACCCTCTACCAATTCAGCGAACCGTGGGTCGTCGACGACACCAAGTTCCGCGCCACCTTCGGCGACGTCTCGACGCCGCTCAGCGCTGCAATCGAATCAACCGTCAACTGGTACCGAAACAACCCTGCAAAGGAAGCATCATGACCCGCAAACTCACCGCCATCACCCTTATCGCAGCCGCGCTGCTCACCAACGCCGGGTTCACCGCACTCGGCAGCATTTTCAACTACCCCGATGTGTTGAAAGAACCAACCGGTGAGATCCTCGACCGGTTCCGCGAACACCAATCCAGCGTCTCCGTCTGGTTCGCCGTCCTGGCCGCCTCCGCCGCGTTGTTCGCACCGATCGCCATCGGAATCGGCAAGCTGCGGAACGACCGGTGGATGAAACTCGCCGTACCCGCCGGCATCGCCGCCGCAGTCGTCCAGACCATCGGCCTGTTGAGATGGCCATTGCTCGTGCCCAGCTTCGCCAGCGACGCCGTCAGCACCAACGCGGCCACGGCAGCCAACGCCCGAGATCACTTCGACACCGCACACACGATCCTTGGAAACGTGATCGGCGAGACCTTCGGATACATCCTCACCGCCGCATGGACACTGCTCGTCGTGGCCAGCCTCGGGACCCGCTTCGCTGGACGGGTATTTGCAGCCCTCGGAGCCGTCTCGGCGATCATGATCGTCATTGGGGTGTTGTCCCCGTTGGGCCTGGCCATCATCGACACCGTCAACTTCGCCGGCTACGTCCTGTGGAGCATCTGGCTGATCTGGCTCGCCGTCGGCGTGCTCCGAGACGACCGAAGGGCCGCAAGGGTGTCGGCATCTCGACCGTCTTCGCTCGATTCAGCCTTCGGCTCACCCGTGCATGCGGGAACCCGATGAACGCCCAGTTCAGCACGGCGCCCGAGTTGGACGACCTCACCATCACCATCGTCGTCGACAACGCAACCGACACGCTCTCCAGCATCGACCCGGGGATGCCTCAAACTCCAGAGATCGCGTATCTGTTGGGTGGCATCGCGCCAATCGGTGAGCACGACGGTCATGGCTGCGTCGTGGCATTCGACCACGCCTCGCGACTGACGCTGGCGTGGTCAGGTGATGATGGCGATCTTGCCGTGGGCGTTGCCGGCGACGAGTTGACGCATCGCGTCGGCTGCTTGGTCGAGCGGGTATGTGCCGCCAACACTTGGTGTCACCT
>JAYSLK010000316.1:0-5192 GCA_043725585.1 Actinomycetota bacterium | reverse complement strand
CAAGTCGAGGTCGGCCGCGACCAGGTTCGAGAGCTCTAGCTTCACCGACGTGGTGAGGAAGCCCACCAGGAACTCGTTGTGATCGCCCGCCCGCAATTGCGCGACCGCGTCGGCCTGCATCTTGTTCAGCGAATCGAGGACGCTCATCGCTGCGGCCCGGTCAGATCGCTGGTGACGTTGGCGAGCTCGGTCTCGATGTCGGTCGTGATCGCCGCGATGCGGGCGTCGCCCAAGCCGACGAGCTGCAGCGCTTGGAGCGTGGTCATCGAGCGTTCCGGCGATGTGGCTCCCATCGCCGACGCGAAGGCATGTCCCGCCGCCACCACCCGGTCGAGTGGCGTGGTGAGCGCTTCGGGGCGGGCATGGTGCTGAGTGACCGCACCCGCGATTCGATCAGGCAGGTTCCACTTCGCCAGCAGACGTCCGCCGAGCGCAGCGTGGTCGAACTCGGGTGTCGTCGACCCGCTTGCGGCACAGAGCAACCAGCCGACCTCATGGAGCAGCCCGGCGCTGTACGCATCGTCGGCAGATTCACCGCATCGGCGCGCCAGCACAGCGGCGGCGCACGCGGTGGTGAGCGAATGGAGCCACAGCCAATCGGGATAGTCGGGTGCCTCGGTGTCGAACACCAGGTCGGCAACCCGGCCGGCCGCCACCGAGTTGACCAGGCTCGCCCCGAGCATCACCGTGGCTTGACGCACCCCGCTGATTCGGCGCGAGTAGCCCAGGTGGGCAGAGTTCGCAGCGCGCAGCACAGACGCTGCGAGGGCCGGGTCGGACAGGATCGTCCTGGTGAGATCCGCCGATCCATCGCTGGACCGCTGCAGCACCTCGAGCACCAGCCGCGCTGATGCCGGGTGGACGAGAAGTCGCTGCTGTTCGAGCGGTGCCGTCGAGCTCGATCCAGCGGTCGATGCAGGGCCGTTCGCGGGAGCAGAGGTGGATGGTGTCGCAAATGCCATGTCGTCAGCCAAACGATGAGGTGTGGTGGGAGGTCCACGTCGGTCTTCCCATACCGTGCAGGCCGTGAGCACCCAGGCATGGGGGTGAAACGGACTCCGGGCCTCGACCAACGGAATACCCCTATTTGGGGGGTGTTCGCGTGGCGGCTGCGGTTCATCTCGCACTGGCTGCCAGTCGCACGGGCCATCGACCGATTCGAACCATCGTCACCCGGCGTTGCAGCCGCAGGAGCTCAGAGCTCGGCGCGCGACTTCGCGACCTGAGTGCGAAGAAATGCATACGGCTCCGCCCCGAGCAGCTGATCGACCGCGTCGAGATGCACTCGTGCATCCTTCGACCGGCGATGGTGCATCGAGAGTCGAGCGAGTTCGTACTCGACCGCCGCTCGAGAACCGAGAAGCCCTTGCTCCTCGATGTCGACCATCACCTTGTCGAGAGCGGCACGCGCCCGCCGTGCCGCTACCGGAAGCAACAGCATGAGCCCGGGGTTCTTCACCTTCGACAACGGCAGCTCGCCGCGGGCGACCACGACGAGCGCCCGCGCCACCTGGAAGTCGGCCTGTGCACAGCCGAGCAGGTTGCCGGCCGCCTCCATGGACCCGCGTATCGCCGACAGCTCACGCATCCCGCGACTCACGTGGCCGCCGGCGACAGACGCCATGGCAGCGAGAGCGCAATAGCTCTCCGCGAGCAGTCCGTAGCCGCGGAGCGTCGGTTCGACGCGATGCTGCTCGATCAGGTGTTCGGCCTCTTCGAAGCGACCGCTACCCAACACACCGGATGCCGAGTAGATCTCCCCCAGCCAGACATAGATCGGGTCCGCCTGGCACGCGGCCGCGGCTTTCCCCTCTCTGGCGACCATCTCCGCATCACCGAGCATCTGATACACGTTGACGCGAACGATGTGGCCCATGGCGCTGGCCCGACGGTTGCCGGCTTCTGCTCCGATGTCCAACAGATCCTGTGCCATGGCTCGAGCCGTGAGCGTGTCGCCTCGAAATGCCTGTGCGATCGCGACCCCCGCCATGCCCTTGATGTGGATGTACCGTCGATCTGTCGGATCGGGCACAGCGGCCAACACGGCCTGCAACTCGGCCCAGAGGCCGGCCGCCCGTGCGGTCTGACCCCGGTTGCAGAGGACCCACGACAGCCATGCCAAGGCGTACCCCTCCGCTGTGACATCACCGCAGCGGCGGCTCAGATCGAGCGCCTCGTCGAGGAGCTCGATGGCAGCGGCCATCTGTCCGCCGTGGTTCCAGACGATCTCTCCTCGCCACGCCAGCCACCGGGCGCGGAGTGCGTCGTCATCGACATCGGCGGCCAGGGTGTCGTGGGCCGCAAACAGATCGTTGAGCTGCCCCCACTCCCCCGAGTAGTAGTGCGCCGGCGCCCACTCCACGATCGTCTCCAGAAGCAGCCGCTGTCGCGTCGCCGTGTCGACGGGGTGGTCGGCATCATCGATCGTCAGCAGCCGATACGCGGCCCGATAGTGGTTGTGACACTCGATCATCGAGTAGCGCTCGAGCGCTCGACGCCCGGCGCGACGGAGATACCCGACCGCCTCGACCGTCAGGGTGCTCCGCTGGAAGTGATACGCGAGGGTCTCGACGAACTCCTCCAGGCGGTCGCCGAGCTGCGACTCGATCGCCCGGCCGACCCGCTCGTGCAATTGCTGGCGGTCTCGCCGCAGCAAACCCTCGTATGCCACCTCCTGCGTGAGCGCGTGCTTGAAAACGTATTCGAGTTCTGGATCAGCGGACTTCTCATGGATCAGATCAGCGGCAGACAGGACGTCGAGGCTGGCCTCGAGACCATCTGGTTCGGTGGACACCGTGGAGACGAGCCGGTACAAGAACTCACGTCCGACCACCGAGACCTCGCGCAGGACCCGGCGTCTCGTCGGGTCGAGCCCGTCGATGCGAGCTGCGATCACGCCTCGAATCGTGCTTGGCAACGCGAGCTCGTCGAGCGTGCGCCGCAGGATCCAACGGCCGCCCTCGAGCACGAGCATGTCGGTCTCGATCAGGCTGTTGACGATCTCCTCGACGAAGAACGGATTGCCCTCGGTGCGAGAGCTGACCGATTCGAGGAGCCCTGCGGGCAGCTCGACGGTGTCGAGGAGCGACTGCAACTGCTCGCCTGTCTGGCGACCTGACATCTCGCTGAGCTGCAGCACCCGTTCGCCGCGCACGCCGAGCGAGAACCCTGGCCTGAAGTTGCAGATCATCACGAACGGCTCCGTGACGACGGACGTGAGCTGCCGGATGAGCTCAGCTGTCGATGGGTCGCCCCAATGCAGATCCTGCACGCACACGACAGTCGGGGTACGTCTCGACGCGGCACCGATGAGCGCTGCGAGCGCCGTCACGAGTGACGAACGAAACGCTTCGAGATGGATCTCGGACTCCGCCGTCGAGGGACCGTACAGATGGGTCAGCACGGGCATCACCGACTCGTCGCCAGGGATGGTGGTATCGACCAACGCAGCCAGTTTCCGACGAACCTCCAGCCCGGTGTCTCCCTCGTCGATGCCTGCTGCACCATTGAGCAGATCGATGAGCGGCGAGTAGGGAATGTCCGACGTGTAGGGGTACGCCCGTCCCTCGAGCCAGAGGACGCCAGGGTCGAGTCGGCCACGAACTTCCTCGAGCAGTCGCGTCTTGCCTTCGCCGGCCTCGGCGCACACTGTGATCACCGAGGACTGCCCATCGCGGAGACGATCGACTGCGCCGAGCAGGACGCCGAGCTCCTCGTGGCGGCCGATGAAGGCGCCACTCCGGCGGGACGGGCGTCGCCCTTCAGCAGCGAACCCATCCACCCGCCGGACCCGAACAGGACGTGAGCGCCCCTTCAGTTCCCGGTCACCGAGATCGGCACATGTGAATCGACCAGCGATGAGTTCGTACGTCTCCGGCCCGACCAGCACCTCTCCGCTCCCCGCCAAGGACTGGAGCCGAGCGGCGACGTTCACGGTGTCTCCAAGCGGGCCCGACGCGCGGTCACCCTCGAGGTCACCCGTGACGACCACCCCGCTGTTGATGCCGCTGTGCATCCGGAACGACGAACCGGTCAGGGCTTCGAGGTCTGGCCGCAGAGCGTCGACCGCGGCGTGTAGCTCCAATGCAGCGCGGACCGCCCGCTCGGCGTCGTCCTCGTGCGCGACCGGATCACCGAAGACCATCAGCACTGCATCACCCATGCGCTTGTCGACCCGCCCACCGAGACGAACTGCGATTGCATCGGCGCTGGCGTAGACCCGTCCCATCACCTCGCGCACGATCTCAGGGTCGAGTTGTTCGGCCATCGTGGTATAGCCAGACGCGTCCGAGAACAACACGGTGATCTGACGACGTTCCTCATGTGTCGATGTCGCCTGGGCGACGCCAGATGCTTCAGCGATCGGTGCGCCACACTGGCCGCAGAAGCGCGTCCCGTCGCCGTTCGTCGCCGTGCAACGCACGCAGACCCAGCCAACCCCCACAGCACCAGTATGACTCAGCCGTGAACACGGCCATTTCGCCGGTCGATCGTCTGCGATGCCTATGAGCAGAGATGGGGCTCACGCCTCGACGATCGCCACCTCGCGTGGTGGCAGGTCCGGCAGGTCCGGCTGCGGATGAGTCAGACATTTCGGTTCATGCAAGCCAGCAGGCTCGCCGAGCGAGCAGCCATCAGCGCCGACGGGTTCGTGTGGGGAACAGAAGCGACTCGCCTCGCTCGCCGGCCGTTCATGGCTACGGTGTCGGTGTGGAGCAGCGCCGAAGCGGCCGCCGCCTACGCGTCAGCCGGCGCCGACGCAGGGTCACCCAATGGCGATCGCGCGGCAACGGCGTAAGGACCATGACCTGATCAGGTCGCCTCCGGCGGCCGTGAGTCGACATCAAACAATCTCGTGTCCCGTGGCGCCCACGGAACATATGGTCCAGATCGAACCGCTCCAACCGGTCATGGTGGGTGGCATAGGTGTTGGTCGTGGCCACCGTCGCGCCTGCGGCAAAGTAATCCTCATGGATCGCCCGCACCATCCCGGGATGGTCGATCATCACCCGTGTCGCCCACAGCGACGTCGGCTCGTCGCCCGAGCGCGCCACGAGCTCTTGCCCCATTCCTCCGTCCAGAAGCGTGATCTTCTCCACCAGCCTCCAACAGCTGTACGTAACACGTCGTCATGAACGGCCAAGTCCGCGCTCATCGCCCCAGGACCAGCGGCCCACCGACGCGTCGAACCC
>JAYSLK010000315.1:0-8376 GCA_043725585.1 Actinomycetota bacterium | reverse complement strand
GAGAGGGCGACGTCGATCACGCCGAGACCTCCGGGACTGATCGGGATCACCGCGAGCACGTTGGCGAGACCGAACGCCACGAGCAGGGCATCGATGTCGGTGCTGAAGCCGAATGCGTAGAGGAAGACCCACAGGGCGGTCGCGTCGAGCAGCCAGTTCGCTGCGGCCCACCCGATCGTCCGACCGAGCAACTGCCGATCCGACGCGAGTTCCTCCAGGCGGACGGCCACGTGCTTGGCCCCGGCCGCGGCGCGATTCTCGTCTGCCCGCACCTTGCGGGCGATCCAACGGAACACGCGCTCTGCCCGACCCTGGCCCTCGAGCAGGCCGAACACGAGCATGCCGATGAACGACATGATCAGCACACCGGCGATCGCTGCGCTGGCGTAGCCGCTGTTCACGCCGCGGACCGGGATCGAGATCACGAGCGCAACCCAGAACAAGACGTTCAGCACCACCGCCGATCCGAGGCCGGCCGTCGCGAGCGCAAAGCCAGCATCCGGACCCGGCACCGCCGACAGCGTCATCAATCGGTACCCGAGCGCCGATCCGGCGGCACTGCCGCCTGGCACGATGCTCGAGAGAGCCTTCGTGCTCATCTGGATGCGAAAGAGCCGCCACGTGGTCACCAGGTGCCCAGCATCGCCGAGCGCCGCTCGAGTGAGGAGCGAGTACGCGTAGAGGGCGCCGACCTCGAGGGCGAAGCCCGCGATGATGAACGCCGGGTTCAACCGATCGAGCTCGCCGGCAGCTCTACGAACGCCCGGGACCACGGTGACCGCAGCGAAGTAGACGACACCGACGAAGGCGACCAGCTTCAAGGTGAGCCGGAACCCGTGGAATCGGCCAGGTCGCGGCGGCCCACCCGTGTCGTCGATGCTGACGCGGGGCAGCTCGCCCGTTGCGGTCACATCGAACTCCTGAGGCACCCCTCTTTGTTAGCCGATCGAATCACCTCGCGTGGACCACCGTCTGCGTGGGTCGACGGAGCAACGACATGCGATCTCCTCGAGCCGGCCCGTCGGGTCAGCTGTCGAACGCCACGACCAGCGCACGCAGGCACTCACGCACGATCGACCGTGTATCGGCGGGAACCTTCCCGAGATGAACCACCACGAGGTCGCGATCGGGCACGACGAGGGTGTGTTGTCCTTCGTAGCCGTGACACGCGAGCGAGCCGGCGAACTCCGGCCAGGTCCACCACTGCCGGCCGTAGCCGAAGTCACCCTCGTCGTCGTACGCGATCTGGGTGCGGGCGAGATCGCGCCAGCCCTCCGGGAGGATTCGTTCGTCACCGACCATTCCGTCATCGAGGTAGAGCTGCCCGAAACGGGCGAAGTCGCAGGCGGTCGCGTACACGTACGACGATCCGACGAAGGTGCCACGCCCATCGAACTTGGGGATCGCGCTGCTCATGCCCGTCGGGTGGAAGAGCCGGTCGCGCAGATACGCCTCCATCGCCTCCTGAGTCCCGCCGACCGCGTCGCCCACCACGCGAGACACGATGTTCGTCGTACCGCTCGAGTAGTTCCAGACGGTCCCCGGTGGGTGCATCAAGGGCAATCCTGCGGCGTACGCCGCCATGTCGTCCTGACCGACGCCGTAGAGCATCTCGAGGCAGTGGCTCACGCTGTCGTCGACGTAGTCCTCGACGAACTCGAGGCCAGAACGCATCTCCAGCAGGTCGAGCAGCGTGATCGCCTCCTTCTCGGTGCCTCGCCAGGATGCGACAGGCGCCGGCGCGTCGACCCGCAACAGGCCGTCACCGACGGCGATGCCGACCGCTGCTTGAGTGATGCTCTTGGCCATGCTCCACGAGATCAACGTCGACTCTGCCGTCACCGGCCCGCCGGGACCGAAGAGCGTGTCGGGTTGATGCCCGTAGCGCTCGAACACCACCTCGCCGTGGTGTTGCACCACCACTGCCAAGGACAGCCCGTGCGAGGCCCCGTCGGCGAAGAGCTCGTCAGCGATCGATTCGACGGCGGGGGGAACGTTCGAGGGCGCAGCAGACGACGGCATGGACGGTGGCATGGAAGATGAAGGTACACCGCCGTCACGGTGCGCCAGACTTGACGGATGCCGGCCCCCCGAGACGTCGCCACTGCGCTCGGCACCTACCTCGAGGTGGTCGACTCATGCGCGCCCGGGCTCGTCGAGGGTCTGTACGTCGTGGGTTCCTACGCACTCGGCGACTGGCGACCCGGGATCAGCGACATCGACATCATCGCGGTCACTGCCGAACCCGCGACCGACGACGACGCCGCCGATCTCGTCACCGCGCACGCACTCCTCGCCGAGCAGCAGCCCATTCCGACGATCGACGGTCCGTATGTGGCGTGGGGCGATCTCATCACCCCGCCCATGGCGCTCCATCGACCGTGGAGCCTCGACGGTCGGTTGCACCACGACGGAGAGTGCTTCGAGCTCAATCCGGTCACGTGGTACGTCCTGGCGACGCACGGGGTGACGGTGCGCGGCCCCGCGACGGATCGCCTCGGCACGTACGTCGACGTCGACGCCCGAGTTCGGTTCGTGGTCGACAACCTCTCCTCGTACTGGGCGGCTCTGGCCGACGATGTCGGGGCCACCTGCACCGCCGATCCGACTCGCCAGTTCACGCCGGACAGCTTCGAGTGGTGTGCACTCGGAGCGCTCCGGTTGCACTACACCGCGTTCAAGGGTGGCGTGGTGTCGAAGCGAGGCGCAGGCGAGTACGGCATCGATGTCGCGCCGGCGCGGTTCGCCGGCATCCTCGGTGAGGCGCTCGAGATACGGGCCGGCACGTCGGACCACACCGCGATCGACGCCGAACGCATGTTGCTGGCAGCCGACCTGATGCACTGGTGCACCCGTGCTGCCGCGGCGGCCGCGGCACCTGGCGTGTGACGCTCGAGCTGGTCAGGCCGACAGGTCAGTTCGGCGTCGCAGGACCCGGTGTGATCGGCACCTGGCCGGTGTCGCGGTCGATCCACTTGTTCGGCGTCTCGGGCGCAGGAGCCACCGCCAGCGCCAACGCCTCGTCGGTGGTGTGGGCCCGCTGGGCCAACATCCGATGTGATCGTCGGACGAAACCGGCGTCGACCGCCTGATCCATCCAGTCGAACAGCGACGCCCAGTAACGCTCGACGTCGAGCAGCACCACGGGCTTGCGCACCAGCCCGAGCTGGTTCCAGGTGAGCAACTCGATGACTTCCTCCAACGTCCCGAAACCACCGGGAAGCGCGATGAAACCGTCGCTCAGCTGCTCGAACCGAGCTTTGCGCTGGTGCATGTCGGGCACGACCTCCAGCGCCGAGAGTCCTCGGTGGGCCACCTCGGCCGACACCAGCTGATCGGTGATCACGCCGATCACTTCACCGCCTGCGGCGATCGCCGAGTCGGCCATCACCCCCATCAAGCCCACACGACCACCCCCGTAGACGAGGGTGATGCCTCGACGAGCCATCGCCTCTCCCAGGCCGTGAGCAGCGTCGCGGAACGCGGGCGCGACCCCGGCGTTCGATCCGCAGTAGACGCACAAGCGCGCCGGACGCGAGGGCGGTTGCGACATCGGCATGCGCTCAGCCTGGCACACGTGGATGTGACTGTTGCAACGGCTTCCGGCTGACCGAGGCTGTCGGTGGGAGGGCTCACTACAGTTTCCGCCTGTGACTGCACCAGATCTCCACGCCGCTGCCGACGTCATCGAACTCGCTCATGCGGTCGTCGGCAAGGCCATCCGCCAACTCGCAGCGACGGGTGGCCCCGATCAGCACCAGACACTCGCCTACGACCTGGCTCACGCAGCAGCACAGGTGGAGACGGCGCGCTCGTTGCTCGATTACGGCGGCAAGGGCGACGTCGAGGCCAGGATCACCTGCGCGTTCGCGGCCGACATGGTCCACGACCTCATCTCCCACCTCACCGGGCGCGAGGCGCTCTGGGGAGTCGAGTCCACGCCTCTCGCCGCGGCGCACGGCTTCCTCGCCTCCTACCGTCACCCGGCGTTCATCGCGTCCCTGGCAACCACGCCGGGGCCCCGCCACCTCGACAGCGAGTTCGAGATGGTCCAGGACGCATTCCGTTCGTTTGCCGACAACGAGATCGCCCCGCGCGCCGAGCACGTTCACCGGTACAACGAAGACGTTCCCGAGGAGATCATCTCCGGCCTCGCCGAGATGGGCGTGTTCGGCCTCAGCGTGCCGGCCGAGTACGGCGGCTTCAGCGAGGGCGGCGACGGCGAGTACATGGGCATGGTCGTGGCCACCGAGGAACTCAGCCGCGGCTCGCTCGGCATCGGCGGCTCGCTGATCACCCGCCCCGAGATCCTCACCCGTGCGCTGGTGAAGGGTGGCACCGAGGCGCAGAAGCAGCAGTGGCTGCCGAAGCTCGCGTCGGCAGAGGTGATGGTCGCCGTAGCCGTCACCGAACCCGACTACGGCAGCGATGTCGCCGGCCTGAAGGTGACCGCCACCCGCGCCGAAGGCCCGGGCGGGGCAGCCGGTTGGGTGATCAACGGGGTGAAGACATGGTGCACCTTCGCCGGGCGCGCCGATGTGCTCATGTTGTTGGCCCGAACCGATCCCGATCGCAGCAAGACCCACCGTGGGCTCAGCTTGTTCATCGTGCCGAAGCCCCGCGGCGAGGCACACGGCTTCGAGTTCACCCAAGACGCTCGCGGCGCCTTCTCCGGCGGCAAGCTCGAAGGTCGCCCGATCGACACCTTGGGCTACCGAGGCATGCACAGCTACGAGATCGCGCTCGACAACTGGTGGGTACCAGAGGAGAACCTGATCGGTGAGTCCGATGGTCTCGGCAAGGGCTTCTACTACCAGATGGGTGGTTTCGAGAACGGTCGCCTGCAAACGGCCGCACGGGCAGTCGGCGTGATGCAGGCCGCCTACGAAGCTGCGCTCGACTACGCCCAGAACCGCACGGCGTTCGGGTCGCCCATCGGCGACTACGAGCTCACCCAGGTGAAGCTCGGTCGCATGGCGGTGCTCATCCAGGCCGGCCGTCAGTTCTCGTACTCGGTCGCCAAGCTGATGGCAAAGGGTGAGGGTGCCATGGAAGCCAGCATGGTGAAGGCGTACGTGTGCAAGGCCGCCGAGTGGGTGGCGCGCGAGGCGATGCAGATCCACGGTGGATTCGGCTACGCCGAGGAGTACCCCGTGAGCCGGTTGTACGTCGACGCTCGGGTGCTGAGCATCTTCGAAGGGGCCGACGAGACGCTGTGCCTGAAGGTGATCGCCCGTCGCTTGTGCGACGCCGCGAGCGTCTGATCTGCTCGCTCTGGTTCGCGGCGAAGCGAGTCGGTAGGTAGCGCTCACCGGTCGGCGGGCCGGATGGAGGCAACATCACATCGGCGGGGATCGATCGGCGGCAGTTCGTCCGCAGGCTCGTGGCCCCGGCGGTGGTCCCGACCCCAGTTTCGGACTCTCACTCGCCGGCCAACACGTGAGCTGACCCGGTCAGCGCAACGAGCGCAGACCCCGGGCGCGCCACAACGAGATCACCACACAGGCGAGGCCCAGTGCACCGAAGGTGCTCAATGCTTCCTGCGCGCCGATCGCCGAGGCGAGCAGGGCCGACAACAGCCCGCCGAGGGGCAACAGGCCCGCGCTCACCAGAGTCGTCAGGGCCATCACCCGACCCATTCGGTCGCGAGGTGTGAGCTCTTGGATGAGCGCCTGGTTGAGGTTCATGTAGAAGCCCCCGGTGAGGCCCCAACACAACAGGAGCACCTCGAGCGAGCCGAACGATGTCGCGAGGCCCTGGATCACCTGGTCGCTCGTGCCGACGACCATCGAGCACATGAACACCAGGCCGCGGCGCCGGATCCGAGATCGGTAGCGCATCAGCAACAGAGAGGTCGTCACCATGCCGAGCCCCAGAAAGGCGAACAGGCGTGCCGCTTCCGCCGCGTCCTTGCCGAACTCGTCGCGGGCGATGCGCGGCAACAACGTGAACGCGCTCCCGCCCATCAGCCCACCGCCGACCGACAACAGGATGAACAAGGCTCGCAGCACGTCGTGGCGCCAGACGAAATGCAACGCCTCGGCGATCTCGACCCGCAGCAGGCGTCGGTCGGCAACATGTGCGTGCGGCGGTGGATGGATTCGGGTGGCGGCGAACAGCCCGAAGAGGAAGCACGTGGCCTGAACGGCGAATGCCCATCCCACCCCGTGGGCCTTGATCACACCGCCCACCAGCAGCGGGCCGACGATCATGGCGACGTTGGCGCCGATCGTCATCAGCACCACCGCCTGCATCACCCGCTCGGTGCCGACCAGCGATGGCACCAACGACGAGCGGACGGGCATCGCGAACGCGATGACGGCGCCGAATGCCGCGGCCAGCACGACAGCCCACCCGAGCCCGATCACGCCGGTCCACACCAATGCGGCACCGACGCTGACCACCAGGGAGCCGGCGGTCTGGGTGACCAACATCATCCGCCGGCGATCGTGGCGATCGGCCAATGCTCCGGCCGTCAGCACCAGGGCGCACACGGGGGCGCCCAGAGCGAACACGATCAGACCACTTGCCCAGGTGGGCGAACCGAGTGTGTCCTCGACCAGCCACAAGAAGGTGAACCGATCGGCCGACACGATCAACGCCAACGACACGGCGTTGGCCCACAGGAACCAGAATCCCGTGCCCGACAGCGACGTCGACGAACCGACTGGCGCGGCCGTCAACTGCTGCTTCATGGGCGACCACGGTACGAGACCGGCTTCGAACGTGACGAGGCGGGGCTGCGCTGCACGCCGGCGGCGGACGCCGACCGGTCGAGTGGCCGATCAGGCCGAACGGAGTGCGTTCCCGCCTGGCCCGCCACCCTGTACCGGGGTGTCGCCTGCCATCGTCGAAGGATTCGGGAAGTCGTCGACAATGCTCGATCCGCCAGCGAGGAGGGACGTGTTGGCGGTGAGCGGTGTGACTGCCGCCATCGACTCGGCACCGCCCGGGCGACGCAACAAGGTGCGGACCGCCTTCGACAGCACCTGCTCGACGGTGGCCACCAGGATCACCAGATCGAGGTTCAGCGACCAATTGTCGACGTAGAAGAGATCGAGACGACGGTATGCGCCGAAGTGCGGGTTGTCGCGGGCTTCGACCTGCCAGAGCCCGGTGATGCCCGGCGGCATCTGCAACCGGTCGAGCAGTCGATCGTCGAACTGGGCGACCTCGGCCGGCAACGCCGGCCGAGGACCGACGATGCTCATGTCGCCGCGGAGCACGTTGAACAACTGGGGCAGTTCGTCGAGCGAGGTCGCACGAATGAAGCCACCGATCTTGGTGACTCGTGGGTCGCTGTCCAACTTGAACAGCGGACCGTGGCGCTCGTTGCCGGCTTCGGCCTGCAATGCGGCCAAGCGGGCCTCGGCGTCGACCACCATCGAGCGGAACTTGAGCATGTGGAACAGTTCACCGTTCAACCCGACTCGCTCTTGGCGGAACAGGACGGGGCCACCATCGGTGATCTTGATCCCGAGCGCGATCACCGCCATCGGGATCGAGGCGAAGACCAGGGTGAACATCGCGAGCACGACGTCGATCCACCTCTTCATCAGCAGCTGCGGGCTGCCCGAATCGGCCGGCTCGAGGTAGTACATCGACTGGTACGCCACCGGGGTGGCCCGCAAGCGGCGATGACTCATCCCGTGCAATCCGTTCGAGACCTGGATGTGGATGCCCTCGTCCTCGAGCACCTGGATCAAGGGCGTCAACTCGCGCGCCGGCAAGGCACCCATGACGGCGATCACACCGCGAATGTCGAGACGGTGCAACAACTCGACCACGTCGTCGGTGCTGCCCAAGTGCAGCGACGACAGACCGTGCACCGCGGCCAACGTCGGGTCGCCGACCACACCGCGAACTCGGAACCCTGCCTCGGGATGCTCGCACAACATGGCCACGAGATCGAGCGCATCGGCGTTCACGCCGATCACGATCACGTCACGAAGATGATGTCCGGACGCCCGTGCCGCAGACAACCACGCCCGATAGCCGCCGCGGAGCCACAACAGCAACACGACCAGCACGAGCGGGCCGGCGATCAACCAGCGAGTCTGGATCTCGACACTCATCGCGGCGAGGAGCACCGCTTGCACGATCCCGAGCACGACGGACACACCGACGATGCGACGGATCTCCTCGGTGCGACTGGAGGCGACCCGCGCGAGATAAAGGCCCTGGAACTGGAACAGGGCGAGGCCGCTCGCGACGAGGACGACCTCGGTCACGAGCCACTTCCACACCTCCATGCCGGCGGTGTACTTCCATATCTGTGCGGGCATCCACGCGATGACGAGGGCGATGCTGTCGAGCACCACCAGCCGCCGCCGGAGATTGCGCACTTCGAGTTTCTTGTTGCGGTGGTGAATCACG
>JAYSLK010000314.1:0-1892 GCA_043725585.1 Actinomycetota bacterium | reverse complement strand
GCGACCGCGGCGACCGCGAGCGCGAGCACGAGCCACGGTGGGCCCGAACTGGCGCTCGCCGCGACGACACCTCGCCCAGCGATGAGTGCCGTCGATGCTGCTGCCACCGCACCGATCGTGCGTCCCACCACTGGACCTGTCATTCGCCGAGCGCGCCTTCCTGTTCTCCCGACTCTCGTCGGGCGCAACTGTCCGGATCTGGCGCGTTCTGTCAACCTGAGCCGAGCGTCAGGCGCCCGCCCGGGCAATGCAAGCCGGTCGAATCGAGCCCGATGCTCGATCGGCGCAACGCCCAGCCTCAGGCAGGCGCGCCGACCGCCAGCAACGCCGTCGTCGCGCGGCACAGCAGCCCGAGCTGTGCTCGTTCGCGAGCGTGGAACGGCCTGCCGGTCCGACCCACCACGACCACGAGGTCGCGTCCGCTCACCGCATCGACACCGCCCAGCCACGCCCAGGCAAGGTCACCGGGAGCGCCCGCGGTCTGTGCCACCTCGTCGAGATGACGGCTGCCGTCGAGGAAGGCCGCCAACCAGGCCATGTCCGGGGGCGTCCCACGCCCGACGACCTCGATCCCTGCGGCCGCATCGAGCACCGCCGCCCAGTCGGCATCGAGCAGAAGCTCCAGCCGTTCGATGACCATGCCAAGGCGCATGTCCGGCGCGCTTTCGGCCAGCTCGGCAACGATCTCCAACGCCACGAGTCCGCTGTCGGGCCTGTCGTTGGCGACTCGCCGGACGTCTTCGACCGCCACACCGTCGACCTGCATGATCTCGGCCACCAGCAGATCGACCAGTCCGAGATCCGGAAGGCTGACCACCAACTCATCGATGGCACGCCCACCGCCTCGTTCGAGGATGTCGATACCCACGACGTCGCCACGCAGCGCACCGATCCGGCTCGCCACCTGCCCCAACGCTCCAGGGCGGTCGGGCAGCCACACGCGTACGACGAAGGTTTCCACCCGGGCGACCGTACCGACGCATGAGTTGCGGCGAGTCACGAGCGTGTAACGGCAACGTGAACGATTCAGCCCTGATCAGCCCTGATCGGCGCGGATCAGCGCGGATCAGCGCGGATCAGCCCAGCTTGGGCAAGCCCTTCTTGAGGTTGCGTATGCCCTGGGCGATGCGGAGCTCGTTCTCGATGAGTGCGAACCGGGCGAAGCCCTCACCCCCAGGGCCGAAGCCCACGCCGGGCGACAGTGCCACTTCGCACTCACGCACGACGTGCGAGCAGAACTCCACCGAATCCATGTCGGCGTACGGTTCGGGGATCGGCGCCCACACGAACATCGACCCCTTGGGCTTCGGGATGTCCCAACCGATGCGGGCCAGTCCGTCGATGAGCGCATCGCGGCGACCCTCGTAGATCGCACACACCTCCTCGGGATAGTCGGCTGCCTCGTTCATCGTGACGGTGGCGGCGATCTGGATCGGTTGGAACTGGCCGTAGTCGAGGTAACTCTTCAGCTTCACCAGCGCCTGCACGACCTCCTCGTTGCCCACCAGGAACGCGCAGCGCCAGCCGGCCATCGAGAAGCTCTTGGTCATCGAGTACAACTCGACCGCGCACTCCTTGGCACCTTCGGCCTGCAGGATGCTCGGCGGCTGGTACCCATCGAAGCCGACGTCGGCGTAGGCGAAGTCGTGCACGACGATCATGTTGCGCTCGCGGCAGAAGTCGACGACCTTCTGCATGAAATCGAGGTCGACCACCGCACCGGTCGGGTTGTGCGGGAACGAGATCACCAGCACCCGGGGCTTCGGCCAGCCCACGTCGTATGCGGTGGTGAGGCTCTCGAAGAAGTCGCCCGTGAAGTCGCCCTGCACCCGCGGATCGGCGAGGTGACGCATCGGCACCTGGCGCAGGTCGGCGCCGGCGAACAGTGGACC
>JAYSLK010000313.1:0-7895 GCA_043725585.1 Actinomycetota bacterium | reverse complement strand
GGTCCCCGGCGAGATGCTGTGGCTCGACGTCGTGATCCCCCGTGGTGACCAGCGGTGGGACGACGATGTCGCGAAGTCGATGTGGTGGCTCGGTGAACTGTGGTGCGAGGCGTTGGCACTCGCGGGAAGCACCGGGGCGACCTTGCACCGCGGTGGGTTGACGCACACCGAGTGGTCCCGTCTGGTCTGCTTCGATGGACTCGGCTCCGGCGAGGTGTTGGTCGACGGGCGCAAGGCGGTCGGCATCAGTCAGCGCCGCACCCGGGACTGGCTGCGACTCCAGTCGTCGGTGCACCTGGCCTGGCGGCCCGATCTGCTCGTGTCGCTCCTGGCCGCACCGGCGCCTGCGGCTGGGCAGCTTCGAGTGCCGTTCACGCACGACGCTGATCCCGACCTGTTGAGGCATGCGGTCGAAGCCGTCCTCGCGGCCGGCTGAACGCACGCCCCACATCTCCCCACCGAAGCCGCACCGACTCCCACCGAGCGATCGACACGACCGGACGCGGGCCGTTTCGAGACGTCGATGCTGTCGGGAGCGGGTGATTGCCCCGAGACCGCCCCGGATTGCCCCGTCGGGCGGGTGCGATGAAGCGGTGTGACGACGCTGACCCATGCTTCGCGCGTCTCGTGTGCGCTCGAACACGACGCGCGCGATCTCTCTCGGCCTGGGTCTGGTGTGACCGATCGTCCCAGCTCAGTGCACCTGAACGTGCCATCGGCACACATCCATCGGTGTCACGTTGTGGCGCGAATATGAGGATTGTGGGGAGAATGATTGACTCAGGGGGTTCTCAGGGGGAAGAATGGGGAATCCCAAGGGACGCGGCGCAGTGATCGCGCCGTTCCTCGACAGCGGTGGAGGCCGGTCTCGAGGGGGTCCTGGACGGTGCACGGCGCATGTCGTGCCGGTCGCGAGGCAGGAATCGAGGTGATCTCCAGGTGGTGTTGTTCGTCGGGACGCACGAGC
This sequence comes from Actinomycetota bacterium, assembly GCA_043725585.1. Classification (GTDB taxonomy): domain Bacteria; phylum Actinomycetota; class Acidimicrobiia; order Acidimicrobiales; family Ilumatobacteraceae; genus VFMC01. Next base: position 6,928 of record JAYSLK010000313.1, on the reverse strand, counting down.
GTCAACTCGACGACAAGGGACGGCTGGCGCTGCCGGCCTCGTTCCGCACGCACCTGGGCGAGCGCTGCTACCTCGCCGTTGGCGATGACCAGTGCATCAAGGTGGTGCCTGCAGAGGAGTTCGAGACGATCGCGGCCGAGCTGAAGGAGCGGGTCAAGCGCGGTGAGATCACCCTGCAGTACCAGCGTGTGGTCGCAGCGAGCGCGACCCCGGTGACGATCGACAAGCAAGGCCGCGTGAACGTCGAGGAGAAGCTCCGCGCCTACGCAGGGCTCGCCACCGACGCCAAGGTGGTCGTCACTGGCAACTTCGACGTCGTCGAGATCTGGGCCCCGCAGCGATTCGAGCTCGTGCAAACGGCCGGCAACGCCGACCTGGCCGGAGGGCTTTCGGCCCGGACAGACGGGGGTTCACAATGATCCAGTCGCACATCGGCCAACCTCGGCGAGGTCTTCGCCATCGGACGATGGCTGCCTTGGTCTCGATCGGCGCACTCGCGCCGGTGATCACGGGCAGCGCACCCGGCCTTACGCCGGGCATCGCCGGTGCGGCGGTGTCGTACGACTTGCGCGCGTACTACCCGAACCCCCCCCTCGCCTTCGGCGGCTACTACCTCGAGGGGTACAACTACTTCTCGGGAACGCCGCAGCGGTCGGTGCTGTGGTTCGAAGACCTCGGCCGCGGAACGTTTCGCATGTACAACTCGCTCCCCGGTGAGCGGTGCCATTGGGACCAGCTCACCTGGCAGTCCTCGAAGCTCGTCTACTCCGCCACGCACCATGAGTGCGAGGGGCGGCGCCACGATTCGATCTTCAGCCCTCCGATCACGTTCATCCCTCGCTTCTGGAATGGCAAGGCGTGGCGCACCACCGGCAGGTCGGGCGTCACCGAGCAGCTCGATGGCGTCACGGTGTGCACCGGCACCAACTCGTGGGAAGCCCGGGTGCTGGGCCTGATCGAGGTGGCGCCCGGGGTGCAGGGCATCCATTGGCGAACCACCCAGACCACGAAGTGGGCGACCGGGGCGTGCGCGCCGTGGACCACGTGGTGGCAGGAGGACTACGTGCTCGTCGCAGACATGGGCGGTGACGCGGTCGGCCCCGCGCTCAAGCATTCCGTCGGGGGCAACCTCGCCGGCGGTTTCAACTGGGACGTGTGGATCGACCGTTGGCAACGGATGCCATGAGCCTCTGCGCCCTCGCGACCGACAACAAGCCGGAAATCGAAACAGAAAAGGAGGAACGAGGCACCGACGACGAGCCGATGGCTCCGTCCCACTCATGACCACCACCACGATGTGCGCCACCCCTCGACGAGGGCCTGAACCAAGGCCTGAACGAACGGATCGTGGTGCATCTGCAGCTCGCCGGCCAGCACGATGGACAGCTCCACTCCGCCCGCTTGCCGTCTCGTCGACCGGGGAGACATCCCGGCGGCACTCGCCGACCGGCGAGCTGCAGATGCACCACGTGATGTCGTTCGCTCGGGCGGCGTCATCTTCCGCGGGTCGTTGATGGGTTCTTCCCCTGACTTCACCCACCGCCCGGTGATGCTCGACGAGATCGTTCGGATCTTCGCGAGCGTGCCGTCCGGCTGGATTCTCGACGCCACCCTCGGTGGGGCGGGTCACGCGATGGCCCTGCTCGAGGCTCATCCGCACCTGCGGATCCTCGGTCTCGACCGCGATGGCGATGCCCTCGCCGTCGCAGCCGAACGGTTGGCGGTGCATGGGGAACGGGCAGTCACATCGCACGTCAGGTTCGACCACCTCGATCAAGCCATGGAAGCTCTCTCTGTCGATCATCTCTCCGGCGCCCTGTTCGATCTCGGCGTCAGCTCGCCGCAACTCGACCGTTCCGAGCGCGGGTTCTCCTATCGCAACACGGCACCCCTCGACATGCGCATGGATCAGCGCGAGACGTGGACCGCGGGCGACATCGTCAACGGCTACGACGAGTCGCAACTCGCGCAAGTGCTCCGCCAGCACGGCGACGAGCGCTTCGCCACCCGCATCGCTCGTGCCATCGTGGCTGCCCGTCCGGTCGAGACCACGACACAACTCGCCGAGATCGTGGTCGCAGCCATCCCTGCTGCTGCCAGGCGCACTGGCGGTCACCCGGCGAAACGCACGTTCCAGGCGATCCGTATCGAGCTCAATCGCGAGCTCGAGGTGCTGCCCGTTGCGCTCGACCACGCGATCGCCAAGACCGAGGTCGGCGGTCGCATTGCCGTGCTGTCGTACCACTCTGGCGAGGACAGGATCGTGAAGCAGCGGATGCGTCTGGCCGAGACCGGCGGGTGCCTGTGCCCTCCCGAGCTGCCCTGCGTGTGCGACGCCGTGCAGACGGTTCGCCTCGTGCGCGGCATCCCGAAGACGCCGAACGAACCCGAGCGCACGTCGAACCCCCGGGCTCGGAGCGCACGTCTTCGCGTCGTCGAACGCATTGCTCCCACCCGCCGCGGAGCCACGCCGAGCGGTCGGATCTGACATGGCTCTCCCGATGCAGCAGCACGCCGTCGCGCCCCGAGCCCGACAGCACGGCACCGCGGCCCGCCACGACGTCGAGGGTCGCTCGGCCCGGCCGGCCGGCCGGCGCGTCGAGCCAGGTCAACGGGTGGTCGCCACGCGACGTCACGGCGGTCTCGACACCGGGCCGCAGCCCATGGTGCGAGCCACGGTGGGCATCCATGCGAGCGACCGTCACCTGGCGCTGGTCGCGCCGCGCGGACGGCGCGCGGCCCACCTCGCGGTGACGATGACCGTGCTGCTCGGCCTCGCGATGCTGGGCGCCGCAGCGTTCCAGACCCGGTTGGCGCAGAGCCAGGTCCGGCTCGATCAGCTCGATACCGGCATCACCGACGCTCGGGAGCAGTACGAGACGCTGCGCCGGGAGCGGGCCGAGCTGCGGTCGCCGGCTCGCCTGGCGGCGGTCGCGCTGGCCAACGGCCTGCAGCCGGTCGACGACGGTGGCTTCCTCGAGATCACCCCAGAGGTGCGAGCGATCGTGGCAGCCTCGACCGGCGACATCGATCCTGCCCACCTCGGCGACGCAGGCAACACCCTCGACGACTTCCGAGCGGTGAAGGCTGCCACGGCCGCAGCATCGGAAGCAGCATCGGAACCTGCGTCGGAAGTGGCGTCGGAAGTGGCGTCGGAAGTGGCGACGGCGGCACCGTGAGCCGGCGTCCACCGATCGAGCGGAACGCGCGCGGTGGTGCGCGTTCCGGCATCGACGCCGCACGCTCGCGGCGCGCCCGTTCCGGCTCGAGGACGGACGACGAGGCGGCAGCGTTGGGGCACCGCTCCCATGACGGTGTCGAACGGCGCGACCGTGACCGACCGCCTCCGACCCGTGAGCGACGAGGTGAGCGGCTCGATCGGATCGAGCGTCGACCGCCCGATCCACGCGCCCGCAGTCATCGAGCAGCATCCCGGAGCGGTCACTCGGACCGTGCCCCGCGGAACCGCGGCGACGACCACCGCGGTGTGACGAAGCACACGAAGCCGGCGGCTCGCCGCGCCACGGCGCGTTCGGCACCCGTATCGAGTCGCGGGCTGCAGAAGCGAGTCGTCAAGGTCCGCGCTGTACGGCATCACTTCAAGGCAGGCCAGCATCCGCGTCGATTGAGGGTCATGTTCGCTCTGTCGGCAATCGTGTTCGCGATCATCCTGGGACGTGTCGTCATGCTCCAGACCGCCGATGCCGATCAGCTCCGCGAGGCAGGACGGGCCCAGCGCACGAGTGACACCGTGCTGCGAGCCAGTCGGGGCGTCATCTTCGACCGCAACGGCGACGAGCTCGCACTGTCGGTCCCGTCGGTCACGATCATCGCCAACCCCAAGCTGGTGACCGACGCGGTGGGCACGGTCGACGCGCTGAACAAGGTGTTGTCGCTCCCTCCGAAGAAGCAGCAGTCCCTGCTCGCGTCGTTCACCACCAAGGAGAAGTCGTTCGTGTACGTCGCTCACCAGGTGAGTGACGATCAGGCCGCCGCCGTCAGGATGCTCGACATCGCCGGCGTCGACATGATCGACGAGGATCGTCGCACGATGCCCGCCGGCGAGGTGGGTCAGAGCGTGATCGGCAAGGTCGACATCTTCGGCGTGGGCATCGCCGGGATCGAGAAGCAGTACAACCTCCTGCTCACCGGCACCGATGGCGAGATGTCGCGCCAGCACGATCGCGACGGTCGATCGCTGCCGGGATCGGAGACCACGACCGTCGCGCCGACCCCGGGCCAGGACATCATCCTCACCCTCGACCGGTCGGTTCAGTTCGAGCTCGAACGAGCGATGGTGGACCAGGTCACCAAGCTCGGTGCGCGCGGCGGTTCGGCGGTCGTGATGGACACCGACACCGGGGACATCATCGCGATGGTCGGCGTTCGGCGGGGAGACGATGGCATCGTTCGCGTCACGAGCGGGAACATCGCGGCCGTGGACGCTGCCGAGCCCGGCTCGGTTGCCAAGGCGATCACCGTGGCCGCGGCGCTCAACGAAGGAACCGTCACACCGGACACGACGTTCAACGTGCCGTACCGCAAGAACTACTCCGATGGCACGCTCCACGACGCCGAGGTGCACCTCGACTACACCTGGCCCGTGTCACAGATCCTCGCCAAGTCGTCGAACATCGGCACCATCGAGATCTCGCTCACCTTGGGCGATTCGCTCCGTCAGACCAAGGAGAAGCTGGGGGCGTACATGCGCGCCTTCGGCCTGGGGGACAAGACCGCCCTCGACTTCCCCGGTGAGTCACGTGGCCTGGGTGTCGACTGGACGAAGTGGGAGGGCCTCGAGCAGTACACCGTGGCCTACGGCCAGGGCATCGCCTCGACGTCGATCCAGTTGGTCAGCGCGATCAACGTCATCGCCAACGACGGCGTGTACGTCGCACCGCGTCTCGTCGCCAGCACCGTCGACGCTTCGGGTGCGCTCATCGGTGCGGTGCCGAGCGGCACACATCGCGTGGTGCGGCCCGAGGTCGCCCAGCAGGTGAACCTGATGATGCGGCAGGTGGTGTGCGATGGCACGGCCAAGCTGGCCAAGGTGGACGGTGTCACGATCGCCGGCAAGACCGGAACCGGGCTGAAGGCCCAAGATGGTGGCGGCTACGAAGACGCCGACGGAAACCGCAAGTACTACTCCTCGTTCGCCGGGTTCTTCCCTGCCGAAGACCCGCAGGTCACGGTGCTCATCTCGATCGACGAACCCCCGGGCGACGAGGATCAGCAGACCCGCTTCGGCGGCACCGCTGCCGCACCCGTGTTCGCCGACATCGCTCCCACCATCATGCACGAGATGAACATCACCCCGCCCGCAACGGGCGGAGGGTGTCCGAAGGGCTGATCGTGGCCGCCGCACCTCGATCGCAGCGCACGGCCGACCTCGCTACCGCGGTCGACCACATGCGCGGCGGGCCCGCACGAAGCCTCGTCGAGCCCGTGCCCGGCGCTGCCCGAGACGCGGTGATCGCCGATGTCACGGTCGATTCACTCGAGGTCGGCCCGGGCACGCTGTTCTGCTGTCTGCGCGGGGAGCATCGCGACGGCCACGACTTCGCGGCCGACGCCGTCTCCGCCGGCGCGGTCGCCCTGCTGGTCGAGCGCCCGCTCCAACTCCCCGTGCCGCAAGTGCTGGTGACCGACGCTCGTGCGGCCACCGGGTGGCTGGCGGCGGCGGTGTTCGATCATCCGTGCGACTCGCTCACCACCATCGGAGTCACCGGGACCAACGGCAAGACCACCACGGCGCATCTCATCGGTCATGTCCTGAACACCCTGGGACGCCGCACCGAGGTGTTCGGAACGCTGTCGGGCCGCTTCACGACACCAGAGGCACCGGTGCTCCAACGACACCTGGCCCAGTGCCGCGACGATGGCGTGCAGGCGGTCGCGATGGAGGTGTCGTCGCACGCGCTCCACTTCGATCGCGTCGCCGGCTCCCATTTCGATGTCTCGGTGTTCACCAACCTCGGGCGCGATCATCTCGATCTCCACGGCACGGTCGAGCGCTACTTCTCGGCGAAGGCCCGCCTGTTCGAACCACGTCTGACGGACTTCGGCGTGGTGAACATCGACGACGTGCATGGTCGGTTGTTGTTCGACACCGCAGAGATCCCGCTCCTGGCGTTCTCGGTCGACGACGCGACCGACGTGGAGGTCGGTCCGACGTGGCACGCCTACTCGTGGAGAGGGCATCGGATCCGAGTGGGCATCGGAGGCGGCTTCAACGTGATGAACAGCCTCGCGGCGGCGACGGCGTGTGTGGCCGCCGGTTTCGCTGAGGCCGATGTGGCCGCGGCGTTGTCCGGCGCAGCGCCCGTGCCGGGCCGCTTCGAGCCGATCGAGGCAGGCCAGCCCTTCGCCGTGCTCGTCGACTTCGCCCACACGCCCGACGGTCTGGCCGAGGCGCTCGGGGCTGCGCGACGCGTGGTTGCCGGTGGCCTCGTGATCGTCGTGTTCGGATGCGGTGGCGACCGAGATCGCGACAAGCGCCCGCTGATGGGTGCGGTGGCCGCGGAACTGGCCGACCACACGATCATCACCTCCGACAACCCGAGGTCTGAAGACCCGATGGCGATCGTCGATGCCACCTTTGCGGGGGTACCCGACGACTACCGTGGCTCCGTTGTGATCGAGCCGGACCGTAGGAACGCCATCGCCGCCGCCTTGGCGAACGCCCGATCGGGCGATGTCGTGCTCATCGCCGGCAAGGGTCACGAGTCCACCCAGACCATCGGAGATCTCGTGCTGCCGTTCGACGACCGGGCGGTCGCGCGGGAGCTGTTGACGTCGCTGGGTTGGGGTGCGGGGGCCGCACAGGTCGGGGACCGCTCGTGATCGCCGTCATGATCGCCGGAGCCACGGCGATGGTCGTGTCGCTGTTCAGCACGCGATTCCTCATCACGTTCTTCCGCAACAGGGG
>JAYSLK010000312.1:0-3698 GCA_043725585.1 Actinomycetota bacterium | reverse complement strand
CACTCGCAGGATGCCCCACGCTCCCTGGCGAAAGCGCCTGGCAATGCCGTTGTGGTAGAGGTAGTCGCCTGCGACGTGGTTGGGGCCACCGGCGCCACCCTCGATGATCAGGGTGTGGCGTTCACTGATCCCGCTGTGGATCGTGTCGACCGGCGAGCCGGAGTGCTGGCCATTGTGGACATAGCGGGTCTCCGGAATCGTGCGGAGGCCGTCGAAGCGGAGGGTGTCTTCCTGTGCCGTGACCGCGACCGATCGCACGATGAACGGGTCACCCGGGTATGCCTTCGGCAGCGGGGTGATCGGATCCCCCCACTTGTACGAGCTGAAGCGAAGGGAGGGATCGTTCGGCACGGTCGCGCGATCCGCCCAGGGCTCCGCCTTCAGGTTGAACGTCGAGTCGGTGAGCGGGTTGTCGTCGAGGGGCCAGACCACGAACTCGCGGTAGCTGCCGTCGACGATTCCGGGCGCGATCTTGGTGGCCGGATCCGCGGTTGTGTTGGTGTGAATGTCGACGATGGTGCCGGAGTCGACCAAGTCGCCGGTCTTCGGGTCGTGGTAGGTCGATCCCTTCGGTTCGATGATGAACTGGCCGACGAGGCCGTGGCCCCAGTTGTGGATGCCGTCGACGTGGTCGTGCCAGAAGATGTTGTCGAGGGCGACGTCCGGGTACCAGCGCTCCTGCACGAACTCGACGCCGGCGTACTCACCGGCCAGGTGGTCGCTGACGAGCGGCGTGTCGATGGTCAGTGTGCTTGCCACGGCGTCGATGCCGGTGATCTTGTGTACCTCGATCGAGTCGAGGCCCTGGCCGACGGCGATGAACGCGCCATTGTGGAACTTGGCGACGCTCGCGAGGTGCAGGGTCGTCGCTCCGGTGTTCGCCGTGTCGACGAGCTGCGGGTCCTCGGCCTTGTAGGGACGAATCGACATCTCGTACGAGTAGCCGGTGATCACCCCGTCGGAGGCCTGCGTGTCGAATTGGACGTGGTGGATGTGGAGGTTGACCTTGTCGAAGTTCGAAATCGATCCGTCCTTCAGGTCGCTCGTCAGGGTCACCGCGGCGCAGTCGCCGATGTTCGCCCGGATCGCGAGTGGCTGCTTCGGTTTGGTTCCATCCAGGATCGCCTGTTTCTCCTTCGCCAGGACGAAGATCCGTCCGATCGGGTCGGTCTGCGTCTTGGTCACCTGGATCGGCGTCTCGAGCGCAACGATGTTGAACTTGCGGATCGGAGACGTGGTCGGGCAGAGGCCATCGGATCGGTTCGCCCATGGGTCGACCGCACTGGTTGGGGGTTTGTTCGCGGTCTCGCCGAGCCACGGCGCGCCGCTATGCCCGTTCGGTGAGAACGGTGGTCGCTTTCCGAGATGGGTCCGCAGGAGCGGGAACGCAGGTCGCCCGTTGAGGGGGTTGAAGAGGATGACCTCGCGGTTGCCGACGAAGACATCGCTACGGCGGGCGGTCGGGTGGTTGGGGTTCTCGTTGAAGTTGTCGGGCCAGGGCGTGGTGTCCTCGGGCTCGTTGAGGTAGAGCGGGCCCTGGGGCGTTTGCTGAATCGTCCAGTTGAGCACCTGTGCGTCCTGGTTGTTCGAGCTCACGCCCTGCGGCGGGATCTGCGGGCGGATCCACTGGTCGAGGTTCTGTGCGGTGAGGGGTGCGCTGCCGTTGATGCTCCTGCCGATCAGGCCGCGTGAATCCACCGGCATGGGCGGGGCCGCGCGGTCGGGGAGCGGCGCGAGGTCGGGCTGCAGGGTGTCGAACGAGCGCCAGATGCTCCACATGCCGCCGATGTAGTGCTCCCCGATGTGGCAGTGCCAGAGGAACTCACCGGCGCCTTGCTGGACGCCACCCGAGCCACCCTCGATCTCGAGGTCGTAGCTCTCGCCGGGGCCGATCGCCTGTGCGTCGAGCCGGTCGGACGGTGAGTGGACCACAGGCGCCTTGTTCAGGCCGGTGTCCGCGTAGTCGAACGTCGTGTCGGCGTGCGGGTTCGCCCGCCAGCGGATGCCGCCGCCGTGGAGGTGGTAGACGTGGAACACTTCGCCGCCGGCATGCAGGAGCCGGATCTTGATGGGGTCGCCAAGGTAGCTGCGCGGGATCGTCGTGGCGGGGTCACCGAACGCGTAGGAGCTATAGCCGAGCGACTCTTGCTGTGGTGACTGCTGGAGGCGGTTGTAGAACGGCTCCGAGCGGTAGTTGATCGCGCGGGCGGCAGGACGGTAGGCGGTCGTGTGCGGGTCCACGAACGGAATCAGCTGGCCCGCCCTGTTCGGAATGCGGTACTGCTCGTCGCCGATCTCGTGGAGGATGGTGGCGAACTCGCGGAACGCCTTGTTGTGGCCCGGAACGATGATCGCCTCCCAACCGGATGGGAGCGGGTCACGGGTACGGGCGTTGAGGTAGACGGAGCCCTCGGGCTCGACCATCATCGTTCCGAATAGCCCATGGTTGATGAGTGCCCGGTTGGCGGGGCCGGGGTGCAAGTAACGGGCGCCTTCCAGCGATGCGTCCTTGGGCACGTAGTACATGTACGTGCGGGTCTGCCCCGCGGCGGCGTTCGAGTCCGGGTTACGGCCCACTGCGTCGCCGGAGGAGTCGGCCTTGTAGGCGAGGCCGTCGATGTGCATGCCGACCGGCTGGTTCGAGCCGAGCTTGTTGGTGAACGCGATCTCGACACAGTCGCCCATGTTCGCCCGGATCACGAGCGGCTGAATGGGGTCGTTGTCGTTGAGGCCGACGCTGACCAGCTGGGTTTGCTCTTGCGCGCGTACGGCGGCGAGGTCCTGGTTGAGGACGTACATGTGCGCGAGCGGGTCGTGGTCGCCGAAGCGGTTGAGGGGCATGTCGACGTCGATGGCGGAGACGTCGAAGTGCTTGAGCGCCGCACCGGCCGGGCAGGGGTTGCCGACGGTGTTCGCAGCGGTCGCCTGTCCGAGTGGGTTGAGGTTTGACGGGGCGAGCACGAGGGCCGCGCCCAGCGCCAGGGCCGCGCCACCGAACGTGAGGTTGCGTGAACTTGGAATCGCCCATGACGGGATGACGATGCGGGGCACACGGAACGACCGGCTCGTGACGAGGAGCGCCGCCGGCAGGATCACGGCCAATGCGATCAGGGTCTCACGCCCGATGTGGGCCAGCGGTGAGAGCTGCTGGGCGTGGTGGTGGCCCGAGCCCTTGAACATCCACTGGTCGAGTGGGGCGAGCACCCCGATGAGGATCGCGGTCGCGGAGCCGCAAAGCGTCACATATGCGGCACGGAGGGAGGCGATCTCGCCGTCACGGGTGATCCGCCGGGCGAGTGCGCCGGACACAATGGAGAGCAGGCACGTCGGCGGCAGCGCAATCGTTGCCAGCAGGAGCCAATGCAGTGCGAACGGAAGCTGTGACTGTCCGCCGATCGCGACGAGCCCGTGGAACACCACGAGCCAGAGGGTGCCGATCAGGCCGAGCACGATGCCCGTGCCCACCCTGACGCGCCAGGTGGCGGGTGTGGTGACCGGGGGTGAGTCCATTGTCGTCGTCTCCATGCTGCTGGTCAGGGGGTGGTGCTGTTGTGGGCGTGGTCGGTGCTGCTCGGCGCCGAGGAGGGGTCCGGTGTCGCGTGCTTGGCGTGGTACAGCGATCCGATGCCCAGGATCTGGCCGGGCTTCTCGCCGTGGGCGCGCTGCGGCGTGACCGTGTGATGGCCAAGGCGCATCAG
>JAYSLK010000311.1:0-4115 GCA_043725585.1 Actinomycetota bacterium | reverse complement strand
CTGGTGGTCGACATCCAGGGTTACTTCTCCCCGAAGCCGAACGTCGTGTTCACCGGTGTGACCCCGGTGCGGGTGCTCGACACCCGTGACGGCACCGGCGTTGCCGGATCGCGGCCCACCCGACCCGGTCGCGGCAGCGTGATCGAGGTGCAGATCGCCGGCCACAACGGCGTCCCGACCGATGCGCAGGCAGTGATGCTCAACGTCACGATCACCGAGGCCGCCGGCCGGGGCTTCGTGACGGCGTGGCCGTGCGGCAGGCCTCGCCCGGTGGCGTCGTTCCTCAACTTCGTGCGGGGCGTCGACCAGGCGAACCTCACCCCGGTGCGGATCGGCGATGGTGGCAAGGTGTGCCTGTACGTGCACGAAGGCACGCAGGTAGTGGCCGACCTGAACGGGTACTACACCCTCCCCACCGCCACCGCCTGACCCAACCCCTCAAGAACCCAACGCGATGAGAGATGAGTGGCGCTGGCGCCCTCATCTCTCATCGCCGCGTGTGTGGCCATGCGCGGGTACCATCCCCGCATGGCCACGATCCTCGCCCACCTGCAGGTCAAGCCGGGCATGGCGGCCCGCTTCGAAGAGATCGCGGCCGAGTTGTACCGGCTCACCCACGAGCACGAGTCCGATGTGCGCCGCTACGAGTACTGGCGAGGCGCTGACGAGAACACGTACTACACGCTGCTGTCCTTCGACACCTTCCTCGACTTCATCACCCACCAGACGAGCGATCATCACGAGTCGGCATCACCCCAACTCGGCGAGGTGCTGGCCGGTCTGCGGCTCGAGTGGGTCGATCCGATTCGAAGTGCCTCGGATCTCACGCCCACCGATCGTCAGGATCCGCCGGCCGATGCCAGTGCGCTGGTGCGGGCGTACGCCGAGCGTTTCGCGGCGCAGGTTGCCGACTGGTGGCTTCCGCTCCGCTGACCGCCCAGGCAGGCCGTGCTCAATCCAGGGCGATGTCACCGATGGGGATGCCGGCGGCCGTCGCCAGTGCCTCCACCACCATCGCATGATCGACGCGCTGGGGCAGGCCCGACACGGTGACAGAGCCGACGCAGCCCACGCCGTCGATCATGATCGGGAAGCTGCCGCCGTGGGGGGCGTGGTCGCGCTCCGACAGGCCCATCATGTCGAGGATCGAACGGCCGTCGCGGGCTGCGTGCAGGCCCACGGCGTACGAGGGCTGGTGCAACCACTCCACCACGTTTCGTTTGCGACGGGCCCAATCGGCGTTCGCCGGTGTCGTGCCCGGCATCGCATGCAGGAACACCGTGTCGCCGTTGAGCCGCACCTCGATCGTGACGGCGGCGTGGCGATCACTGGCGCGCCGTCGCAGGTCGCTGCCGAGGTGCCACGCGGCGTCCTCGTCGAACGATGTGAACCTCAAGCGGCGAAGCTGTTCGCCGATGCGGGCGAGATCGCGCTCGAGTTCGTGATGTTCGGTCACGCCACCAACGGTACGCGATCTGCACACCCATCGCGGCCGTGCCGATGTCGCACCCGTGTGTCGTCGGGATGGCGGGGCGACACCCTCACGGGCGGTGCTGGGCTGCCGTCCAAGCCGTGAATCCGCCGATGACATCGGAGACGTCGCGGAAACCATGGGATCGCAACAGGCTCGATGCGATCGCCGAGCGGTAACCGCCCGCACAGAACACGACGGTTGCGGCTGCACGGTCGAGTTCGCCGAGCCGGAGGAGCAATTGGGGGAGCGAGAGGTGCACAGCCCCCGGGATCGAACCGAGCGCGACCTCGCCCGGGTTGCGCACGTCGACGAGCACGAGTCCGGGCACGGTGCGGCGACGTTCGTCGAGCTGGGCGGCGGAGAGGCGAGACAGGCGCTCGACCGCCTCGGGATGTTCGACGAAGGTCCTGATCGGATCGGTCAGAGCGCCGACGACGTCGTCGAAACCGATGCGAGCCAGGCGGGTCGCGGCGATCTCCTCTTGGCCCGGGTCGGTGACGAGCACGATCGGGGTGCCTGGCGTCATGACCTCGCCTGTGTACTCGGCGAAACGTCCGCCGAGGCCGACGTTGATCGAACCGCGGAGATGGCCTTGGGCGAACGCCGCGTCGTCGCGACCGTCGATGACGACAGCGCCGTTCGCCACCGCGTCCTGCACCTCGATCAGATCGAGATGGCGTACGGCGACCGGCGCCAGGAGCTCGTGCGACTCTCGGTTCTTGGTGGCCGCGAACAGGAAGTACAGGGGTGCCACCGACTGACCCTGCGTGACCGCTTCGATGAACTCGCCCTCGGTCATCGGTGCCAACGCGTAGTTCGTCGCTCGCTGCTCACCGATGGTGGAGATGGTCTCCGTGGAGAGGTTCTTGCCACACGCCGACCCGGCCCCATGTGCGGGGAAGACCTTGGTGGCGTCGGGCAGGGTGAGCAGCTTGTCGTGAAGCGAGCGGTACAGCTGGCGGGCCAGGTCGTCGGCGTCGAACCCGACGGCTGCGAGCAGGTCGGGACGGCCGACGTCGCCGATGAAGAGCGTGTCGCCGGTCATGACGCCGTATGGGTCGCTGCCGGGGCCGGTGGGACGGATGACGATGCTGATCGATTCCGGGGTGTGGCCCGGCGTCTCGAGGATCTCGAGCACGACCTCGCCCAAGGCGATCATGTCGCCGTCGCCGTGGGTCTCGATCGCGAACTGCGTGCGACCGGCGGCTGCTGCGCCGTACACGATGGCTGCCCCGGTCCGATCGGCGAGCTCGAGGTGGCCGGACAGGAAGTCGGCATGGAAGTGGGTCTCGATCACATGGGTGATCAGGAGCCCGTGTGCTTCCGCATCGGCGAGGTACTCGTCGACGTCGCGTCGGGGGTCGACGACAGCGGCGCGCCCGGTGGACGTGTCGCCGACGAGGTAGCTCGCGTGCGACAGGCACCCGAGGTAGTACTGGCGGAAGAACATCATGTGTGTTGATACCCCCATGGGTATGGGCCTGACACGTCATCCGGAGCGTCTCTCGACGCAGCGGAGTCGTGTCAGGCGATCTTCATGAACATCTTCTTCACGTCGTCGATCGAATACCCCTCGGCTGCTGCGCGCTCCGGATCGGAGACGCACCACGTGAGGCCGGCGGCCACCAGGAGGAACGAGGTCTGCTCGAGGGCCTTGGTGGCGGCGGACAACTGGGTCACGATGTCTCGGCAATCGCGGCCCTCCGTCAGCATCTGGTGCACACCGCGAACCTGTCCTTCGGCCCGTCGCAGCCTGCGCTGGAGATCGGCGATCGTGTCCTCGGGGAGTTGCATGTCGGGCATGGTAGCTGGATACCCTCCGAGGTATCTACGAACGCGTGATGGGTGTGGTTCGAGCGGGTGCTCGTCGACCTGATCAGGTGAAGATGATCTGACCACCGGCGGCCATCTCGTAGAACTCGCCGACGGTGATGATGTCGTCGACCTGTGGGATCAAGTCGTCCTTGTCGAGGTCGAACATGTCGACCGAGGCCTTGCAGGCATAGATGCCGGCTCCGGTGTCGGAGATCATCTCGAGGAACTCACTGATCGGGGGGATGTCGAGATCGTCCATCTTCTTGGTCATCATGTGGGTCGCCAATGCGCTCATGCCGGGGAGTCCCCCGAGGAGCGTGGGGATGTGCATCGCCGGGTTGCCCACGGTGGCGACCTTGATGTGCTCGATTCGCTTCGCGTGGATCGCATCGAGGCCGAAGAAGGTGAAGAACAGGTTGGCTTCCATACCCTCGGCGCGTGCGCCGTTGGCCATGATCAGGCCCGGGTAGATCCCTTCGAGTGATCCCTTCGAGATGATGATGGAGACCTTCGTGATCGGCGCTGGCGCGTCGACGGAGGGGCGGGAAGTGACGGCTGTTGTGGTGTCGCTCATGACGGTTCGTACTTTCGGTGACGTTGGTTGACTCGAGTGCAGGATGTGCTGTCGAAGCGGTGATGGATCAGATGCAGCCCTTGGGCTTGGGGATGCCGGCGATGCGCGCGGCGACCTTCGCAGGCCCCTTCGGGAACAGCAGGTACAGGTCCCTGACGCTCACTCCCGAGGCCTTTCCGAGCGCTCGCACCGATGGGCCTGTGCCCTTGGTGAGGTACTCGTTGCGCATGAAGCGCACGACCTTCCAGTGGT
>JAYSLK010000310.1:0-2070 GCA_043725585.1 Actinomycetota bacterium | reverse complement strand
GGTCTGCTCGGAGCGCTGATGGGCAACGAGATCGCCGGTCGACGCGACGAGCCGCCCCGTCGGGCATCGATGCTCGGCGTCTCCGTCGCTCCGCCGCGGGCAGACGAGCCGGGGCCGATCGACGTCGCTGCAGTGGCCGGTGCGGTGGGCAGCAGCGTCGTCGCGATCCAACGAGAGGTCGGTCTCGACGGTGAGCTCGGCCAGTCGGCAGGCACGGGAGTGATCGTCACCGCCGACGGTGAGATCGTCACCAATGCCCATGTCGTCGCCGACGCCGAGACGGTCAACGTCCGCCTCCCTGGCGAGAGCGAACCGCGGGTGGGAGCGGTCATCGCCGTCGATGCTTCGAACGACCTGGCCCTGGTGCGAATCGACGTCTCCGGACTGGCGCCCGCGACGTTCGCCGACCCTGCCGACATCCGCGTGGGCGACGATGTGGTGGCGATCGGATTCGCGCTCGACCTCGACGGCGACCCGAGCGTCACCAGAGGAGTCGTGTCCGCCCTCGACCGCACGCTGTCGACGAGCGCCGGCGCGTTGAACGGCCTCGTGCAGACCGACGCACCGATCTCGTCAGGGAACTCGGGCGGGCCCCTCGTCAACGCCTTCGGGAACGTCGTCGGCATCAACACCGCCGTCGCATATGGCGACGTCGACACCGCAGCAAACAGCGTCGGCTTCGCGATCGGCGTCGCCGAACTGCTGCCGGAGCTGGCAGCACTCCGCGCCGAGGCCGGCGGCAGCGAATTGACCCAGGGGTACCTCGGCGTCGGCGTCGAGCCACGTCATGACGGCGGTCGCGGTGCGGTGGTGACGCAGGTGGAGCTCGGCTCCGCAGCAGACCTCGCCGGCATCGTCGCTGGCGATGTCGTGGTGAGCGCCGACGGCGCCGACATCGTGGGTGCCGACGATCTCATCGCGACGGTGCGCGATCTCGACCCCGGCTCCGCGATGACGCTCGGCATCATCCGCGACGATCAGGCGATGGACGTGCCCGTCGTCCTCGCGACGCGACCTCCGGAGCCGACGGGTTGAGCCGTGCAGGTTCACCTCGCCTCGGCCCGACGTGGCGGGCCGAGGCGGCCTACGGCTGGTCGGGCGTCGCGGGCAACACCTGGAACAGCACGAGCTTGATGCCGGTCGGGTCGGTCAGGGCAAGGTTGCGGTGACCCCACGGCTGCACCTCGGGCTCCTGGTCGAGTCGCACCGCGTCGGCGCGCAGGCGTCCGAGGATCTCCTCGAGATCGCTCACCTCGGCCGACACGAAGAGACCGGAGACGGGCTCGGGGGTGCCTTCGAGGAGCTCGACCCTCGCCGAGTCGCCGAAGCCGAAGATCCGTCCGCGACCTCCGTCGGTCCATTCCTTGGTGACAGGCCATCCGAGCACGTCGCCGTAGAACCGGCAGGCCTCGTCGAACCGATCGGTCACTCGCACCACGCGCATCTCCATGCACGTCAGGGTACGGCGGGCAGTCCCCCACGAAAGTAGGGTTCCGCCATGCAGGATCTCGATGTGCAGCTCGACCCGCACCTCGGGGGACAGCGCCCGTTCGGCCTGAACTACTGGCCCCTTCCGCAGGACGACCCTGGGGTCGAGATCCAACGCGAAAGCATCCGCCTGGTGAGCCCTGACGGAGCCCTCGTGCGTGGTCTGCTGTGGACCCCGCCGCCGGGTCGGGCCTGGAAGACAGCGGTGATCCTCAGCCATCCGCGAGGCGACTTCTCGGTGCACTACGCATGTCCGCTGCTCGCCGCTGCCGGCTACGCGGTGCTGGGGTTCGGCACCCGCTACATGAACAACGACACCGACTGCCTCCACGAGAACTGCATCGTCGATGTGAACACCGCGTACCAGGAGATGAAGCGACGAGGTGCCGAGGCCGTCGTGTTGCTCGGCAACTCGGGCGGCGGGAGCCTCATGGCCCTGGCGAACGCGCGGCTCGGCATCGGTGACGGATGGGTCGGGATGGCCGCGCACCCCGGTGAGGGTGTGTTCATGAACCAGGTGATCGACCCGAGCGTCGCCGACGAGCACGATCCGTTCAGCACCGTGCCCGAACTCGACATGTA
>JAYSLK010000309.1:0-3283 GCA_043725585.1 Actinomycetota bacterium | reverse complement strand
GGCACGGTCTGGTCGACCCACCAGCCGATGATCCGGTCGGTCGGATCGAGTCCGGGGAACACGTTCACTGCCGCCGTGGGCTTGTCGGTCGGAATCGATGCAGCGAGAGCTCGGTGCAACTGACCGGCCGTGGTGACCACGACCAGGTTCTGCGACGTGGTGGTGTCGAAAGATCGCAGCGGGTCGAGCTTCGGTTTGGCCTTCGACCCCGGGCGCTGGGCCTGCAGATAGCCGGCAGCGTCGATCATGACGCTGACTGGCTCGTCGAGCACCATCGCTGCTTTGGACACGCGTTGTGCCAGTTCGGTGGTGATCGTGGTGACACGGGGCGCGACACCGTCGAACTGCGGGATCACCTGTTCGAGCTCGGTACCCACCTGACGGCGCAATGCCGTCGGTGATGCGAGCAAGCGCTGCAGCTTGGCCTGCTCCTTTTCGAGCTCGGCAGCCTCCTTCTTGAACTCGATGACTGCGTCTTCGGTGAGCTGACCGAGGTTGAGGTCGAGCACAGCGTTGGCCTGTCCCTCATCGATGCCGAATTCGGCCATGAGGGCCGTGCGAGCGATGGCACGGGTCTTCGAGCTGCGGACGATCGCGATCGTGCGATCGATGTCGAGCAAGACCAACAGGAAGCCGTTCAGTCGATGCAGCCGGTCGGCGATCTTGGCCAGTCGGTTCTCGGATCGGCGGATCACCACGCGAACGCGATGATCGATCCACGCCTGGATGCACGACCGCAGGTTGTAGAGGCGGACCGAACCGTGTTCATCGAGGAAGTGCATCTGCACCTTGTTGGTGACCTGCAGATTGGTCCAGCGCAGCAGGGCCGGGATGATCTGCGCGGCCGCGACGCCCGTGGCGAGCGCGATGGTGATGCGAGTGGCGCCATCGGACGACTCGTCGTTGTAGTCGACGATGCCGGCGAGGTTCCCCTCATCGATCGCGTCGCCGACGGCTGCGATGAACTTCTCGGTGGAACCGGTGGTGGTGTCGGCGTACGGCAACGAGGTGATCACCAGTTGTTGGCGACCCCGGCCGAGCTCTTCGACCTTCCAGGCGCCGCGCACCACCACGCGGCCCACGCCGGCGCGGTAGATGTCGGTCATCTCGTCACCGTTGGTGATCGTGCACTCCTGCGGGAACGATGGCCCCGGCGTGAAGACCATCAGTTCGTCGACGGTGGCCCTCGGATTGGCGATCAGGTGCAGCGTGGCCGCGCACACTTCGCGAGGGTCGTGCGGTGGCAGGTACGACGACAGGCCGACGGCGATGCCGTTGGCGCCGTTGACGAGCAGGTTGGGGAAGGCGGCCGGCAAGACGACCGGTTCTTCGCTGGACCCCTCGTAGTTCTCGACCATGGGCACCGTGCGCTGGTCGATGTCGTCGAGCATCAGCATGCCTGCGAACCCCAGACGTGTCTCGGTGTACCGGGAGGCGGCGGCCGAGAAGTCGGGGCTGCCGTAGTTCCCGTGGAAGTCGAGCAATGGCACCAGGTTCGCGAAGGGCTGGGCCAGTCGGGTGAGGGCATCGCCGATCGACTGGTCGCCATGGGGGTGGAACAGGGCCATGGTGTCGCCGACGACGCGAGCCGTCTTCACGAACGGTCGGTCGGGGAACAGGCGTTGGATGTGCATGTCCCACAGGATCCGGCGATGAACTGGCTTCAAGCCGTCGGCAGCCGACGGGACCGCTCGGTCTTCGATGACCTGTTGACCGTACGCGAAGTAGTCCTTGTCGAGCTGCTCGACGGCGGGGAGATCGACGATCGTCTCGGTGAAGTCGGCCTCGGCGACGACTCGCGTCTGTCGAGCGCCCTTGCTCTTGCTGGCGGCCATCAGTTGCTCCTCACGATGTCGAGTGTCTCGCCGGTGCGTTCCAGGAACCACGCCTTGCGGCCTTCGGACTTGGGGCCGAACAGGCGCTCGGTCAGCTTCGCCAACCCGGCCGGATCGTCGACGACGACACGGCCGATGGTGCGGCCCGAACCGATCACCAACCGCAGCTCCTGATGATCCATCTCGCCGAGACCCTTCATCCGGCTGACGTGCGCCCGGTGATCGGCGTGCTCGGCCCGAAAGGCAACGAGCGCAGCATCGTCGGCCAGGTACACGCGTTCACCGCGAAGCATGGTGGACCACAGCGGGGGCAGCGCGTAGAACAGTCGACCCGACTCGATGAACCCCGGGCACCAGGTGTACAGGAACGCTTCGATGAGCGACCGGATGTGCAGGCCGTCGTTGTCGGCGTCGGCCACGCAGACGATGCGGTCGTAGCGGAACTTGTCGAGGTCGAAGTCGTCGCCGATACCGCACCCCATCGACAAGATGAGATCGGCGAGCGACTTCACCACCCTGTCGACGGTCTCCTTGTAGGTGTTCAGCGGTTTGCCGCGCAACGGCAAGATGGCCTGGAACGACGGATCGCGGGCGTCGAGTGCGGTACCTCCGGCGCTGTCGCCTTCGACCAACAACAGTTCCTTGGGGCGTGCGGACTTGCCGGTGCAGTCGCGCAGCTTGGGGGGCAGGCCGTTGCGCGACTTCGAGCCCTTCGACAGCAGTGCTCGCGCTGCCTGCTGCTCGGCGTTCGACTTCGTGCGGGACCGCATGGCCGACACGGCGAGGTCGGCGACGCGCTTGGCGTCGGCCGGGTTCTCCTCCAACCACCGGCTCATGATCGGCAGCACGATGGCACGCGTGCGGGCGCTGGCCTCGGTGTTCATCAGCTTCGACTTCGAGTTGCCGGCGAACTGCGGGCCCGGGATCATGATCGAGACGACCGTCATCGCCGCGCCGAAGATGTCTCGCGTGGTGGGCAGCTGCTCCTTGTCCTTCAGCAGGCCCCGATCGGTGATGAACCGCTGCACCGATTCGGTGATCGCGTTCCGGAAGCCGGCGATGTGCATGCCGCCTTCGGGAGTGGACACGCCGTTGGCATATCCGATGGAGGTGTCGCGGCCATCGACGGTCCAGGCCATCGCCGCGTGCACGCTGGTGTCGTCGACCTCGCCGATGAAGCTGAGCACGGGCGAGACCGAGTCGGACTCAGAGGTGAGCTCGGCCACGAGATCGGCGACGCCGCCCAGGGAGCACCATTCGGTGACCTGCGGGTTGGCGGGATCGCGCTCGTCGCGGAACTCGAACGCCAGGCCCGGGTGCACGAAGCTCTTGTGCCGGAACCGTTCGCCGATCAATCGGGTGGACCATTGCGGCTTGGTGAACGCCACACCGTGTTCGTCGCTGAAGAGCGACAGGTCGGGCCAGAACCTGATGATGGTGCCGGTGGT
>JAYSLK010000308.1:0-6094 GCA_043725585.1 Actinomycetota bacterium | reverse complement strand
AGACCGGATGGATCAATCGTCGAGGATGCCCTTGAGCTGATCGAGCGCGCCCCAACGCAGGTCAGCGATGGTGTTGTCGCACGAACAGCTGCCCTGGTTACGATCGATGCCACACTCGGGGCACAACCCCGCGCAATCATCGCGGCACAGCGGCGACGACGGGGCATCGAGCACCAGCACCTCGCGGACCATCGGTTCGAGGTCGAGCTGCTCGCCCGTCAACGGAAAGGCCTCCGGGTCGGTGACCGTCTCCTGATAGAGCTCGTGCACCTCGCATCGCAGCACCCCGGTGGCGACCACGGCGCATCGCCGGCAGATGCCGTGCCAGGGTGCGACGACCTCGCCGTTCACCACGATGCCATCCGAGAGCGACTCGAGCCGAAGGTGGACGTCGACGACGTCGGACTCACGGAATCGATCGTCGTGCAGATCGATCTCCGCCACCGTGGCATGCAGGTCGATCGTCTTGTCGGAACCCGGCCGACGCAGCAGTTCGGCGGCATTCACACGCAGGGGGTACGCCATGGGAGCCACACGATATCGGTGAGGACCGATCGAGGTTCGGAGCCTCGTGGCGAAGGTCGCCTCAGCGGTCCTGATCGAAGAAGCCGGTGGGGTCCTCGTCCTCGTCCGGCTCGGGCGTCTCGCTCTGCGCGCCGATCGCCAACCGTGATCGGCCTGCGTGCACCGTCTTGTTCAGCTTGTCGAGCAAGATCTCGAAACTCGCCAGCCGTTGGTCGAGGAAGTCCTCGGTCTCATGACGCAGGCGCCGCGCATCTGTCTCGGCAGCCTCGTTCAGCTGGCGGGCGCGAGCTTCGGCGGCGCGAACGACCTCGGTGCGCTGCACCATCCGCTCGGCCTGCACGCGCGCAGCCTCGAGGAGCTCATCGGCCTCACGGCGCGTCTTGTCGACGAACGACTGACGCTCTTTGATCATCCATCGGGCCTGACGCAGTTCTTCGGGCAAGCGATGCAAGGTCTCTTCGAGCAACTCGATGATCTCGTCGCGGTCGATGCGGGGTGACGACGACAGCGGCATCGTCGGCGCCGTGGCGATCACGTCGATGGCGCGGCGCAGCAACTGCTCGGCATCGCCGACGTAACCATTGGTCGTCTTGACGTAGGCGTCGGAGTCGTCGAAATCGTTCTCCAACTCGTCGTCGAGTTCGTCGTAGTCGTCGTGGGTCATGAGGTTCCGGTCACTCGAATGTTGCGCGCTTCAGGTGAGACAACACGGCAGGCGGCACCATGGCACTCACATCCCCACCGTACTTCGCGATCTCCCTGATGAAACGGCTGCTGATGAACACCAACGCTGGCCGACAGGGCAGGTACACGGTCCTCACGCCGGCGGCGACGTAGTTGGTCTGTGCCATCTGCTGTTCGACTTCGAAGTCGCCTCCGGTGCGGAGACCCTTCACGATGAAGTCGGTGCCCAGGTCTCGGGCCGCGTCGACGGCCAACCCTGGGAACGCAGCGACGCGAACCTCACGGCCGCCGCTCCGCAGCGGCTCGACGGATTCTTCGATCATCGCGAGGCGCTGGTCGAGGGTGAACAACCCGCTCGGCTTCGATGGGTTGTGCATCGCCGCGACCACGACGGTGCCGAACAGCTCGAGCGCCTGTTCGACGACGTCGAGGTGTCCGAGGTGAATGGGGTCGAAACTCCCTGGGTACAGCACGGTCGGCATGCGGCGGGAACGTTACCCGCGATCGGCCGACGGCTCGCGGTCCGTCGGCGTCACGAGGTGCGGGCGAGCACGGTGACCGCAGTGCGGCCGTACCGCTTGGTGCGCACCAACTCCCACTCGTCGGGGGCCGGCACCTCCCGGGCCGCCTCGCACACGACGTAGCCGACCTGCATCCATTGCAACAACTGCGGCCAGGCGTCGAAGGTGTACGGAGGATCGATCAGTGCCATGTCGACCCCGCGCATCGCCGGGATCCACGCCATGACGTCGGACGTGACCACGGTGGTGCGCGACTCGAGGTGGAGCGCAGCGAGGTTGGCGCGCAGCGCCTGCAAGGCGCTCCTGTCTCGCTCCACGAACACACACCGGGCAGCGCCCCGCGACAGAGCCTCGATGCCCATCGCCCCCGATCCGGCGAACAAGTCGGCCACCGCCGCATCCTCGATCAAGCCCATCGAGTCGAGGGAGTTGAACACCGCCTGGCGCACCTTGTCGGTGGTGGGTCGGGTGGTGTTGCCCTCCGGGGCCACCAACTTGCGCCCACCCAGCTCTCCCGCAACGACTCGCACGCGGCAAGGCTAGCGATGACGCCAGCCGACGGGTTCCGCCCGGATCCGCCGGCTCCAGGGCACACTGGCCACGTGCTGGTGCCCGAACCACAGATCGTCTGCGTCGATTGCGGCGGGCGCTGCTTCTTGCTCTCGCACCCACCCGAGGACGGGCTGTGGGAGCCGGGCGACATCGTCGCCTACCGGTGCGAGGATTGCCGCGACCGCTGGGACCTGGTCCTGCCGGACAACGACGACTGAGCTCGTCGACGCCACGCGTTCGCCCTGCGCAGCACGCCTGCGGCTCGCCAGGATCGACTGGCGACGATCGCATCGCGCTCACCGCGAACCCCGACCAGCTCCTCACGCAGTTCGGAGAGCTCGGCCCGGACCGCCGCCGACTCGGAACGTCGCTGGTCGATCACCGACGTCGACTCACCCACCGAGACACCGTCCAGAGCGCCGCGGCCGGCGATGAGCGTCGCGAAGAACTCACCGCCGACCGTGCCGGAGACGTGGGCGATGTCGAAGCCGAGCACATCGAGGCGCTGGAGCGTCTCGAACACCCGACGGAACGATTCGGGCGTGAACACCCAGCAATGAACGTCCTGGTACTCCCCTGCGCATGCGAAGCCTGCGCGCTCGAGCGCCTCCTCCTCGCTGTGCACCGGCACGAGCTCCGCGAACGACGGCTCCTCGTTCCAAGCGATGTGGCCATGCCATGCGACCGCACTCGAGTAGTGGTCGTACACCTGGCGTGGAGTCGGCACCGTCGCACCGACGAGGTGGGCGTGGACGACATCGGCGGCCACGGTGGGTGAGCGCAGCGCGTCGAAGCACCGTCGGTGATCCGGCACGGCGAGGGCGAGCACTCCACCTTCGCGCAGGACGCTACGGATGTCGGCCAACCACGACACGAGATCGGGAACGTGCTCGACCACGTGAGATGCCACGACGTAGTCGAACGGCGCCGCATCGCCGACGGCAGACCGGATCGTGCCATCGTCTCGATGCGGATCGAGGACGTGGTCGATCGGCACGATTGCCTCGATGTCGAACCCGTCGTGGCCGGCGTACCTGGCCCGCAACGCATCGGTGTCGACGTGGTCCAGGTAGTGCACCCGACCGAGATCGCGGGTGATCACCGGGGAGGCGAGCGGGCCCAGTTCGAGGCCGGTCGAGACCCCTGGGTCGATGCCACGCAGCAGCATCCGGCGGCGATCGGTCACGACGACGACACTAGCCACGCACCTGCGCACCCATCACCCCCCTCATGTAAGGGGCATGACGTGCCGATAGGCGATCCATGACCTGCGAGGATCCAAGCAGCCGATCGTTCGCGACGTCTCCTCCAGACGACCGGATCCGGCGCGGCCGGGGGAAGATCGTCCGGGCGGTGTCACGTGTGGTCGATCACGAGGAACCGGAGCTCGTGATGGAGCTTCTCGCCCAAGCCAACAAGCTGAACATGCGCTCAGCCGTGGGCACACCGGCCACCGTGGTGATGATCGTGGCCACCCTGTGGGCAGCGACGCCGCACCTGGGTCTGATCGCTTGGGGATGTGGCGCGATCCTCGTCGGGGTGCTGCATGTGTCGCTCCACATCCACTACCGCCACCGAGCCGACGAGCGGACACCGACGTTCTGGCGACGTCGCTACACCGTCGCCATGGGGGTCGGCGGCGCGTTGTGGGGCTCGATCTCGGTGCTCGCGCTGCCCGGCGGAGATCATGAGGAGTACCAGGCGCTGGTTGCGTTGTACCTGATCGCGGTGATGGCGGCGAACTCGATCTTCTCGAGCCCGCTGCGACGCCTCTTCCTCGCATTTCAGGTGCCCCTGGCGGTCGTCGGCGTCACTGGCCTGATACTCGCCGACACCACCTTCACCGGGATGCTGGCAGTCGTAGTGATCTTCTCGCTGTTCTTCTCGTTCGGGTTGTACGACCAGTCGAACAGCGCGGCCGTCGCGGCGGTGCGGCTCGCTCACCGGAACTCAGCCCTTCTTGTCGAGCTTCGTGCCGAACGCGTGCGGATCGACGAGGCCAACGCCGAGCTGCGCGAAGCAAACACACAGCTGGAACACCAGGCTGCACACGACTCCTTGACCGATCTGGCGAACAGGCAGCGGTTCCGCGCCGAGCTGCAATCCGCCCTCGTCGACGCCCGCAGCTCCGACTCATGGGTCGGCGTCGCCTTCTTCGACCTCGACCGCTTCAAGCTGGTCAACGACTCGCTCGGGCACCTCGTCGGTGACCAACTCTTGGTGGCGGTCGCCGAGAGGGTGGGTTCGGTCCTGGGACCCGGCGACCTCCTCGGACGGCTCGGCGGTGACGAGTTCACGGTGCTCATGCCACATCTCCGCGACGACGCCGAGGCCGTCGCCTTCGCAGAGCGGATTCGCCTCGCGTTCCGTCGGCCGTTCACTGTGGGAACCAGAGAGATGACGATCACCACGAGTGTCGGCGTCTCGCTGAACACCGATCCTGGCGACAGCGCCGACGACCTGCTCCGCCACGCCGACATCGCGATGTACCGCGCGAAGGCCATCGGACGTGACCGTGTCGCAGTGTTCGACGCCTCGATGCGCGAGGCCATCGCGCGGCGAGTCGGCGACGAAGCCGAGATTCGCGGCGCCCTCGCGCAGGGCGAGATCATCTCCTGGTTCCAACCCGAAGTCGACCTGATCACCGGTCGCATCATCGGCGCGGAGAGCCTTGCCCGGTGGAAGCACCCCACGCGAGGCGTGCTGTCGGCGGGTCACTTCGTCCCGCTGGTCGAGGACTGCGGGCTGCTCGCCGATCTGTCGGAGATGACCGCTCGATCCGCCACAGCGGCGCGGGCGCTCCTGCGCGACGTGGTCGACCCCTCGTTCCGCATCCGACTCAACGTGTCTGCGTCACAGATCATGGACCTCGCGTTGTTGGAGAGCTTCCTGGAGCATCTTGCCGAGCACGACCTCGACCCAAGCTCGATCTCGGTCGAGGTGACCGAGACAGCGCTCATCCACGACCTCGCAGCCGCGCGCGTGTGGCTGGAGACGGCTCGTGCACTCGGCATCACCGTGGCGCTCGATGACTTCGGCACCGGCTACTCGTCGCTCGCGATGCTGTCTCAACTGCCGCTCGACGGGGTGAAGATCGACCTCGGGTTCGTCCGCGAGATGACGACGAGCGCTCGTGCGCGTGCCGTCGTAGCAGCAACGATCGAGCTCGCGGCCGGGCTCGGGCTGCAGGTCGTCGCCGAAGGAGTGGAGAACGAAGAGCAGGCCGAGGCGCTCCGGATCGCAGGGGTGCGGCGAGCGCAGGGCTTCTACTACGCGCCTGCCGTGCCGATCGAGACCTTGCGCAGCTGGCTGGCCGATGGTCCGCCGTGGATGTCACGTCGCTCGCGCACCAGCGCCGACCTCTCGGCCCTCAGCGGATTGAACGCCGGCTGAACCACCGATCAGAGGGCGTCGGCGAAGCTCTTGATGTCGCGGATCGTGGCGAAGAACACATCGGGCATCGCCGCCTCGAAGAGGCAGTCGCCCGCGTGGCAGGTGCCGTTGACCGTGCGCGCCATGACGCGCACCCCAGCGGCTGCAAGCTTGCGGTAGTACGCGAGGCCTTCATCTCGCAGCGGGTCGAGCTCGTTCACCGAGATGACGTGCGGAGGCAGGCCGGCGAGCTCTTCGACGCTGGCGTGGTAGGGCCAGGCGAGCGGGTCGGTGGCGCTCTCGCGGCTGGGGTCGTACAGCATCGCCATCACGCCCATCTGCTCACAGCTCAGGAAGTACCCGTCGTTCTCGTACAGCGACGTCAGCTCGGGCACCGGCGACTCGTACGCGTTGGAGATGTAGGGGCACTGTGCGTACAC